>RDYJ01000020.1 GCA_004293145.1 Nostocales cyanobacterium
CTTGGGATGGTGGGGCGTTAAATTTCTCGTCTTCAAAGTCGAATTTAGCAGATGCTTTCATGATTTTAGAATATCAGCGTGTTTAATTTTATAAGTTTATCTTTTGTACCATATTTTGTACCATCTATCTCAGATATGAGGTACGTTCTGAATTGGATTTTAACAATTTCGGTTTGGGGGTGGTTGGTTTGGGCTTAAGCAGGGGTAAGTGGGTATAATTGCTACATGATTTAGGAGAAGAGGGAATGAACCACGAAGAAGCGAAGGAAGCGAAGGAAGAGGAAAGAAGAGAAGAAGAAAGAAGGATGAGGAGGTTTAGTGATGAGGTGGAGAGGTTAGCTTATGCTGTGATTGGTGCTGCTATTGAGGTACATCGAGTATTGGGGGCTGGTTTTTTGGAGAGAGTTTATCATGAGGCGTTGGTTACGGAGTTTCGTTTGCGTGGTATTCCTCATAAGTCTAAACATTTGGTGGCTGTAAAGTACAAGGGTTATCCGATAGGTGAGGGGGAGTTAGATTTTTTGGTTGGTGATTCAATTATTGTTGAATTGAAGGCTGTGGAAAAGTTATCTCCTATTCATGAAGCGCAGGTTATTTCTTATTTAAAAATGACTAATTGCCCTCTTGGTCTTCTGATTAACTTTAACGTCCCCATGCTTAAAGAAGGCATTAAACGAATTATCTTATCTCCTTAACTTCTCTTCCTCTTCTTCTCTTTTCTTCCTTCGCTTCCTTCGTGTCTTCGTGGTTCGTTAAAAATAAAACTCTGAAGATAAACAACAATATTTAAGTAGTAAAATATAATGACAAGCAAAAAAATACAAAATAATATCTTCTCTGAAAAAACTTTTGAATTAATATCAGAATGGTTTCAGGATTATTATGATGATCCAAACGCGATAGATGAATTTGAGGAATCTAATATTTTTGATGAATATGTAGCAAGCCCTTTTTTACTATTTTGCGAGGAAGTAGCTAGAAGATTGCCTCCATATTTTAGTATTAATATGATTGCAAAAGATAAAACTTACACCAATCAATCTGAAGATTATGAATTATGTTTAAAAGCCTATTTTACAAAAAGTGCATTACTATTTGTTGAAATTACACAATGGGGTATAAATACAGGTATTGATCATGAAGTTTATCAAGAAATAATACAAAAAGCATCTCAGAAAAATCCTCAAGAATTAATAAACTTGCTTTCCAAAAATCCTGCATTTTTTGTCAATGAAAATCCTTTATATATTGATAGAGACGATATTCTATACAATATTGGATTGCCAAAATCAGTAAATAAAGTAATAGTATGGTTTAGAAAATACCTACCTTTGATTATACTAGCAACTTGTGATGACCCTATACCAGTAATTAATTATTTATCTAATCCAGAACTTTATTTATATTCCTTGGACTGGGACAAAACAGGGTTTACTGACAAAGAATTACAATGCTGGTTACGTGCTATAAATCGCAAAGGACAAGCTATTATATATGGTTCACCAGGAACAGGAAAAACATTTATTGCACAAAGATTAGCAGAAAATTTAGTTGGTAAATATGGTTTTATAGAACTTGTTCAATTTCACCCAGCATACACTTATGAAGACTTCATTCAAGGTATCCGTCCTCAAAGTGAAAATGGGAAATTAACATATCCACTTGTTCCCGGTAGATTTTTAGAATTTTGCAAAAAAGCTGAGTCATTTCAAGATATTTGTGTTCTGATAATAGATGAAATAAACCGAGCAAATTTACCCCAGGTTTTTGGTGAATTAATGTATTTATTAGAATACCGTGATCAAGAAATTCCTCTCGCTGGTGGTAATAAATTTCGTATTCCTCAAAATGTCCGTATTATCGGCACAATGAACACCGCAGATCGTTCTATTGCACAAATTGATCACGCTTTACGTCGTCGTTTTGCATTTATTGAACTACGTCCTAATTATGATGTTCTCATAAAATATCACTTAAATACTGGTTTTGCAGTTATGGGTTTAATTAATGTTTTAAAACAATTAAATCAAGCAATTGATGATAAAAACTATGAAGTTGGTATTTCCTTCTTTTTAACTCCTAACCTCACAGAAGATATAGAAGATATTTGGAAGATGGAAATTGAACCTTATTTAGAAGAATACTTTTTTAACAACCTGGAAAAATTAAATGAGTTTCGCTGGGATAAAATACAGAAAGATTTGAAAATATGAACTCAGCAAATTTACAAATTATTGAAATCACAGAATATGAAACTAAATATTTTCCTAATGATAAAATTTCTAAAGAAGTTGAAATCATATTATGTGAAAAATATGAAAACCAAGTAGATTTAGATTCTCCTAGTTACAAAACTCGCGATCAATGGAAACTAACCGCTAAAGGTTGGGTAGGTTATATTCCTGTAAATGCTGATTTTGCTTTAAAAATTAACCCCAAAGTACCCATTAAAAATTTATTTGGGATGTTGGAATATGCTTATAATTTAAAAGAAAAAAGTTTTAAATTTCTTGATGGTTTAATGAATTGTGAATCTGTAGATGATTTTTATAATCAACTAGCTGAAAGTTTAGCAGAAAAAATTATAGAACGTTGTCGTAAAGGTTTATATCGTAGTTATATATCCAAAACTGAAAAATTAACTTATGTACGGGGTAGGTTAAAGATTCCAGAAATCATTAAAAAACCTTGGGATGTAAAATTACAATGTACATTTCAAGAACACTCTGCGGATATTATAGATAATCAAATTTTATTTTGGACTCTTTTTCATATTGGTCATAGCGGTTACTGTTCAGAAAAAGTATCACAAATAGTTAGAAAAGCTTATCACGCTATGCAAGGAATTGTATCTTTACAACCTTGTACTTCAAAAGATTGTATTGAGCGAAATTACCACCGTTTGAATAATGACTATTATACATTACATCAACTTTGCAGATTCTTTTTAGATAATTCTATTCCCAGTCACGAAAAAGGTAAAAATACAAGTTTACCGTTTTTGGTAAATATGGAGAAACTTTATGAAATGTTTGTGGCAGAATGGTTAAAAGAGAATTTACCACCAGATTTAAAGCTGGAAACTCAAGAAAAAATTGTCATAAACAAAAATATATATTTTAAACCTGATTTAATTATCTATGACAAAACAGATTTTACTCCTAAATATATTCTCGATACTAAATATAAAAATCCAGACAATATTGCTAATGATGATTTATATCAAGTAGTAACTTACGCGCTTTCTAAACATTGTCCTGAAGCAGTTTTAGTTTATCCTACAGAGTTAAATAATTCTTTTAATCAATACATTAGAGATATTAAAGTTCGTAGTCTTACTTTTTCTCTAAATGAAAATCTTGAAGATGCAGGTAAGGCATTTTTAAAACAACTTTTTTCTTAAATTGTCTAGATGTTGATAAATAAGTGTTTTTGCAGCTATACCCAAGTCAGCAAGCCACACTTCACCAAGTTTAGGGTTCATCTAATAAGTCCAAAACATCCTGCTCTACTGTACGGGTTCTGAGAATGTCTAAAACATCTTGATCTGCCATTTCGATAATTTCCAAAATACAATGGCGGACTTGTTCTGCTATGGCTGGTTGCCAGATGTTTAATTTTGTACTTAGTTCTTCAATTAAAGTATCCATAATAATTTTATATACTTCTATTTTCCATATTAAAACAATTTTTAATAAAAGTGATATTGAGGACGATGTTTTACCTCCCACTTTCCGAAAATATAAGAGTTTTTGCTGTATGTATAATCAATATTTTCGATTATCCTAGCTTTAGAGGGTTTTCGAGCAATTTTAGGTAACTAAAAACAATGAAAGCGGGTAAAAAGATAAGTATTGCTGCTATATCTGGGATGATTTTTTTAACATTACCATCCGTAGCCAAAGCTAATGATCCTGGTAGTTGTTTTATGGTGACATCATCCGGTAAAACTGTCAGTTTGGGACGACTCTGCGGAATAACACCACAACCATCAACTCCCAAGGTTTTTAGAGTACCTATTAAGCGTCGTCTTGGTAAGACCCCGATTATAGATGTGAATTTTAACGGTAATCAAGCTTTTGAAATGGTGCTTGATACTGGTGCTAGTGTAATTTTAATTACTCAAGAAGTGGCTACAGCCCTAAAACTTCAACCTTCAGGAAAAATGAAAGCCAGTATTGCCGATGGTAGTATGGTGGAATTTAAAACTAGCAATGTCCCGACAATTGCTGTGGGTGGTGCTGTGCTAAATAATGCCAAAGTTGTCATTGCTCCCAAAGCTAAGATTGGGTTGCTAGGCCATGATTTTTTTGAGAAATATGATATTAAAATCCTAGAAAAGCAAGTTGAATTTTACCTGCGTTAATACAGTTTCTGTTTGTATAAAATGTTTACACCCTGGTGATTTAAACCAGGAGTATAAAAATTTCAATACAGATTCAATACAGAATTACAAACGTTGCAGTAAATTTAAACCGTGGGTATCAGTACCACAGGTATTAAATAAGCTATATTCTTCCGCCAACACTTGCACTTCTTCTGATTCCACTGTACAGGGTTTCCAAGGGCTGGGATTTTTATAAGCGTAGAAAGCCTCAACGCCATCAATTCCGTATTCCGCAGCTTTGGGAATCAAATCAAAGTGCGATCGCCTGTAACGTGCTGGATGAGCAAGTACCGCTAGTCCCCCAGCGTCATGAATAGCTGCAATAATGTTAGCGGCTTGATAATCTTTACCTGTAGTCGCTTTTCTTTGCAGGTAAGGTTTGATACTGGAATTTTCTAGTTCAAAACCATAAGCCAAAATATGAACTTCTACATCCAACAAGTTGGCATTAATTTCTACACC
Source organism: Nostocales cyanobacterium (assembly GCA_004293145.1). Lineage (GTDB taxonomy): Bacteria > Cyanobacteriota > Cyanobacteriia > Cyanobacteriales > Nostocaceae > RDYJ01. The sequence continues at coordinate 4,850 of RDYJ01000020.1, forward strand.
ACTCCACAGGTAAGGAATACTGGTATCAGGATTACTCCATCTCAAGTCTTCTAACCAAGCGTGTGCTGCTTGATAACCACCAATACTGTGATGATCAGTAATTGCCAAGCCTTTTAAGCCAATAGCGATCGCCTGTTCCATGAGTATATTCGGCTGCAATTTACCATCCGAGTATACCGTGTGCATATGAAAGTTGAAGAATCTGGGACAACTTTGGGCATCAATGCTTTGGAATACTTGTTTTAAAAGTTTTGTGGAAGCAGTAGTCTGGGCAAAATTTACAACCATAACCCCCTCTGAACAACAATATGCGATTCTGAATAAACCAACACGCCACACTTACATAAGAGAAATGACTAGCACCGCACACTAGTATCTGCCGCTACGCTTTCGGCTACAGTAATAATTTTTTTAGCTTTGTTAAAACTACGTTAGCAAATCTCAATGCTCATGGTCATGAGTATTTTTGATTACTTCTATAAAGAAAGTCTAAATTTTTGCCTAAATTTTTATAAATACTGATATTATTATATCTTCAAACTTGCAAAAAAGCTTGACTTGAGCAAAATAATTGCTGCTACCAAGCCGAAAATAATCCTCAATTTTGGATAACATATTTACTTTTAGCTGAGGTTCTAAGTAAAAAGACTTAATAACTCACCAGAACCAGTCACAACTTCACCAATGGTATAAGCGGGGATATCCTGTGATTGAAAATGATTAATCGCTTGTTCTGCTTGATGGGCTGGTAATATTACCACAAACCCCACACCCATATTAAAAGTATTATACATAGCTTCAGCACCAACAGATCCAGCTGCGGCTAACCATTGAAACACAGGAGGAATATTCCAGCTACCAGGATTAATTTTAATTGCTTGACCTGCTCCCAAACATCGGGGTAAATTTTCTGGTAAGCCCCCACCTGTAATATGAGCCATACCGTGAATTTCCAGACCCATTTTCAACGCAGCTAAAACAGATTTAACGTAAATGCGGGTAGGAGTGAGGAAAGCTGTACCAATAGTTTCCCCATTTAATAATTCTGGGGAGTCATCCCAAGCAAAACCCCCATCACTCACAATTTTTCTTACCAAACTTAAACCATTACTGTGGACACCAGCACTAGCTAAACCGATGGCCACATCTCCCACTTGCACTTGAGAACCATCTAACATTCGGCTTTTTTCGACTATTCCCACGCAGAAACCAGCTAAGTCATATTCACCCACTTGGTAAAAACCGGGCATTTCTGCGGTTTCTCCCCCCAATAAAGCAGAACCTGCTAGTTTACATCCAGTAGCTATTCCTGCCACTACCTGAGTTAACTGCTCTTTGTCTAGCTTGCCTGTAGCTACATAATCTAGAAAAAACAGCGGTTCTGCTCCCGATGTTAGCACATCATTAACGCACATCCCCACCAAATCAATACCTACGGTGTCATGGCGGTTGAGAATTTGAGCAATTTTTAGCTTTGTACCCACACCATCTGTACCAGATACCAAAACGGGTTCTTGATAACCTGTGGGTAGTTGAAAACAGCCCCCAAAACCACCTAAACCCCCAATTACTTCTGGTCTAAAGGTACTATGAACCAAATTACGAATTTGGTCTACAAAAGCTCTACCTGCTTCAACATCAACACCTGCATCCCGATAATCCATGACTATTTACACCGTTATCATTCTGATTTTAACCCAGTCCTCTATGATTACATAAAACAGGGAATAGGGGACTGGGTAAGAATAAAAACTATCACCTTAAAATACTTCTTCTTCAATTCCGCGCCACCATTCACCTAAATTCATTAAATCCTGGTGAATATCTGCCAATTCTTGCTCATAAGCAGCTGATGATATAGTATCACGTCGTTCTTGTAGTTTTTTCAGGCGCAGTTGCACCAATAACCACGGTTTAGAAATGCTATCCGTAGCTTCTAGATATTGTGCTAGTTGTTTGCTATCCATAAAGTTATGGTTTTTTATATTTAATTATAAATTAAATCACCAATAATTAAGAAACTACTTGTAATTCATAAATAGCAATTGGTTCATCTTTACCTTTAACTTTAACTGATTGGTCTACCAAACTGAGAGAAAATAATTCAGGATGGGATAAGCTTTTTACAACTGATTCTGTCACCAAAATTCCGCAGTTATATTGTTTTGTTAGTCCTTCAATCCGGGAAGCCACATTGACTGCATCACCAATAACTGTAGAATCCATGCGGGAAGTAAATCCTACCGTACCCATAACTACTGTACCACGATGAATGCCAATACCAACTGCAATAATGGGTAATCCTTTTTTTGAACGCTCATAATTAAATTTCTCTAAAGCCTGTTGCATTAATATTGCTGCTTGTAGGGCTGAATCCGTAGCTTCGTCATCAAACAGCGCCATAATCGCATCACCTATATATTTATCAATAAAACCACCGGCTTCATCTATGGCTTTTCCCATATAAGCCAAATAGTCATTTAAAAATAAAAAAATTTCCATTGGTGCCATCGCTTCCGACATGGATGTATAACCGCGAATATCACAGAATAAAATAGTCATTTTTCGAGTGGAAGCTATACCCACTCCAATATTTTCTATACCTTCGGGAGCGATGACTGAAACAAATTTATCTGGGACAAATTTTTCAAATGAGTCTAAAGTCTTTTGTAATTTACTAAATGATATTTGCAAGGCGCTAGACATTTCATTGACTGAAGTTGCTAATGCACCAATTTCATCTGCACGATTACAAATATCGGCTCGATGCTGCAAATCTCCATTAGCAATTTTAGCAACACTCATCTGTAAACGCCGCACTGGATCGCTCAATTGATGTGCTAAAATATAAGCACAAACCCAACCAATGTTAAGTCCTACAAATCCCACTATCAAAGCTTGATTGACTGCATTTGTGATGGCAATATTTACTTTTTGCAAAGAGATACCAATTCTTAAAGTGCCGATTTTTTCCTTCCCCAAACCCTGAATATCAGAAGCAACTTCCATGATTTCTTCACCACGTTTAGCCCGTAACTTTTCCTCAAAATAAATATCTTTGAGGAGAAATGTTTCTGCTACACGAGTCCGAAGATTAGAAGGTAGATTTAGGGCATTATTGGTAACACTTAAAGGTACTAGATCCGGAATATATTGACTCAGAAATTCTGGAGGAGAACCTGCAACAATTTGATTATTTTGACGGATATCTGATACAAAAACATAGACTAAATCTTGATTTTCCCGCAGTAAAACATCTAGATTTATGCGAATTTGATTCCAATTTTCTTCCGACAATTCGTTAGAATATGTAGAACTTAGAACCTTAGAAGTTACAACAGCATCATTTAACTTTTCTTGACGGTAGGTACTGCTTTCACTGTTCGCCCAAACCGCAACAATAGCAGCAATTAAACCCAGAATCAACAAAGTAGTAGAAGTTAATATTTGGGTGCGAATAGAACGAAAAGTTAATATCTTCATATTTGTGGAATTAACTCTTCTACAAAAGTTACCCACCGCTGATTTTTGGTTTTACTTGGACAATCATCACCAAAGGCCAAAGTAACTGGACCCCCCATTTTCGCAGAAATTTGTTGTTTTTCTTCACCCCATCTCGTAGCTAAAATAACATCACAATTTAATATATCCTGTGTTACCAATGTTATTGGTGCAGTTTTTTTCCGATAAACTTCTGGTTTGCCCCGCACTGTGACAAAACGCTTAGAGTCTAAATCGACACCAGCTAAGGAGAGAACGTTCCGCAGTCTCACACCTTGTAACCTCACTTTACCACTCGGCCACCAGACCCGATAACCAACATTTTGGGTGAGGGTAACTTGGGGTAATTTGTCTAAATCAGCTAAATTTAGTTTGCGGTTGCCTATACTTACTTGGGCTTTTTCAGTGCCAAATATAACATGAGTTACATAAAATGCCCACATACCTTCATTATACTTATTTCTGATTTCTGGATGCTGGGTATAGGGAAAGATTAAATAAATCGGTCCTCCTTGGTTACGAGGAATTGGTTTAGCATCCTTGGCAACTGCTAAAATAATCGGGTACTTGAGTAAGTCTGCCATTTGGATAGTCACTTGATAACCGTCGTAACAGACAAAAGTTATGTCCATAACGCCTGTTTGGACACCAAGTTTTTTTAGCAGTGAATTTACGCCTATTCCTGTAAATTTAAATACTTGTGAACGATGAATGGTGTTATTAGGATCAACAGTATTAAGATTAAATGTTGCTAAATCCTGCAACTGTGACCAATTTAATGTTTCTGTTTTCCCTGTTGCTGTCTGACCTTGTATAACTAAATTCCATTCACGCTGCTGGTTATTTTTGGCTTTTTCTGCCACAATTTCAGCATTGCGATCGCTCGCTTCTTTACGCCATACTGCCAATTGTTCATCTGTCGGCTTTTCTGTACAACCTCCCAAGCAGACTATAGCTATCCCCAAGGATACCAAAGCCAAGTTTTTCCAGACATTCAATAGAAACACATTCAAAACTACTAGGACGGTTTACAAAATGGCGCTAATTAGGTTACGAATAGCACCCTATTACAGTTTTACACCATGATTAACCTTTACTCCAGAAAATTGGGGACTAGGGACTGGGGACTCTTTACTGGGGATATGGGGAGAAAATTCTTGACCTATTCCCTGACTAATGAAAACTAACTACTCACAAATTTTATGGTATTACAAGTACAAAACAACACTTACGAAGCGAAAACCCAGGAAATTGCTAAACAGGTTCTCGCTGCAACTGGGGAAAATCGCTCATTGTTGTCTGCTTTACGGGATCAAATGCGCTGGGATGATAAATTACTCGACTGGGCTATGAGTAATCCTGGTCTAAGAGTGCAGTTATTTCGGTTTATTGATACTTTACCCGCTCTACATAGTAAATCAGAAATTGCGTCCCATTTACAAGAATATTTGGGTGATGAGTCCGTAGAATTACCCGCAGCTTTAAAAGGAATCTTAAACTTTGCTAACCCTGATTCTATGCCGGGACAGGTAGCAGCGACAACCGTAGGAACTGCTGTAGAAACTCTAGCACATAAGTATATTTCTGGGGAAAATATTAAGCAAGTCATCAAAACCGTTGAGAGACTGCGAAAGGAGAAAATGGCTTTCACCATTGACTTACTTGGTGAGGCGGTAATTACGGAGACAGAAGCCCAATCTTATTTAGAAAGATACTTGGAACTGATGCAGCAATTGGTGGAAGCATCCAAAAATTGGGGGAAAATTCCGGCTATTGATGAAGCTGATGGCGAAAATATCCCAAAAGTGCAGGTTTCTGTCAAATTAACTGCGTTTTATTCCCAATTTGATCCTTTGGATGCTGAAGGTAGTGAAGCACGAGTAAGCGATCGCATTAGAATTTTACTACGTCGGGCGCAAGAATTGGGTGCAGCCGTCCATTTTGATATGGAACAATACGCCTACAAAGATATCACTTTCACTATTCTGAAAAAGCTTTTACTCGAAGCGGAATTTCGTCAACGTACCGATATCGGTATGACTATTCAAGCATATCTGCGTGACAGTGAAGAAGATGCTAGAGATATCATTGCTTGGTTAAAACAACGCGGTTATCCTCTCACTATTCGTTTGGTTAAAGGTGCATACTGGGATCAGGAAACTATCAAAGCAACCCAAAAACATTGGCCGCAACCAGTTTATAATGATAAAGTCGCCACAGATGCCAATTTTGAAACGATTACGCAGCTATTACTCGAAAATCATCAATATGTTTATTCTGCCATAGGTAGTCATAATGTGCGATCTCAATCTCGCGCGATCGCAATAGCAGAAAGTCTCAAAGTCCCCCGTCGTCGTTTTGAAATGCAAGTTCTTTACGGCATGGGTGATAAAATAGCTAAAGCTTTGGTAGATAAGGGTTATCGGGTGCGGGTTTATTGTCCCTACGGTGACTTATTACCAGGAATGGCCTATTTAATTCGCAGATTATTAGAAAATACCGCCAATAGTTCCTTTTTACGCCAAAATCTGGAAAATAAGCCTGTTGATGAGTTGTTAGCTCCTCCTATTTTATTATCTCACGCAGAGGCGCAGAGGCGCAGAGAGGAAAAAGAGGGTTTTGTTGGTGTTGCGGATACGGATTATGCTGAGGAGGAGAAAAGAAAAGTGTCTCAAACAGCTTTTCAAAATGTGCGTCAGCAGTTGGGTAGGACTTATTTACCTTTGATTAATGGTGAGTTTGTAAATACGACAACGTTTGTTGATTCTCTTAATCCTTCTAATTTTAGTGAGGTAGTTGGGAAAGTAGGTTTAATCAGTGTTGAACAAGCTGAGGAAGCAATGAAAGCTGCTAAAGCTGCTTTTCCTGGTTGGAAGAAAACTCCGGTTAAGCAACGTGCTGATATTCTGCGGAAAGCTGCTGAGTTGATGGAAGCAAGACGTGCTGAACTTTCTGCTTGGATAGTTTTGGAGGTGGGAAAACCTGTTAAGGAAGCTGATGGGGAAGTTTCGGAAGCAATAGATTTTTGTCTTTATTATGCTGAGGAGATGGAACGGCTGGATAAAGGTGTAATTTATGACGTTGTTGGTGAAACTAATCGTTATATTTATCAGCCTAAAGGTATCGCTGTTGTGATTTCTCCTTGGAATTTTCCTTTGGCGATCGCTTGCGGTATGACTGTTGCTGCTTTGGTTTCGGGAAATTGTACTTTGCTGAAACCTGCGGAAACTTCTTCTGTGATCACTGCTAAGTTGACGGAAATTTTGATTGAAGCGGGAATACCTAAAGGTGTTTTTCAATACGTTCCTGGTAAGGGTTCTCAAGTCGGTGCTTATTTGGTTAATCATCCTGATACTCATGTTATTGCTTTTACTGGTTCTCAGGAAGTGGGATGTAGAATTTACGCAGAAGCTGCAATTTTAAAACCTGGTCAAAAGCATCTGAAAAAGGTAATTGCGGAGATGGGTGGTAAGAATGCAATTATTGTTGATGAAAGTGCTGATTTAGACCAGGCTGTTGTGGGAGTTGTCCAGTCTGCTTTTGGTTATAGTGGTCAAAAGTGTTCTGCTTGTTCACGGGTAATTGTTCTCCAACCTATTTATGATGCTTTTGTCGAAAGGTTGGTGGAAGCAACGAAGTCTTTAAATATCGGTGAAACCGAGTTACCCAGTACCCAAGTTGGTCCTGTTATTGATGCTAATGCACAATCTCGCATTCTTGAGTATATCGAAATCGGCAAAAAAGAAGCTAATTTAGCTTTGGAGTTACCCTCACCCACCCAAGGTTATTTTATCGGTCCTGTGATTTTTTCTGAAGTTCCCGCAAATGGGGTAATAGCACAGCAGGAAATATTTGGCCCTGTTTTATCGGTGATTCGTGCTAAGGATTTTACGGAAGCTTTGGAATTTGCCAACTCCACCAATTACGCTTTAACGGGTGGTCTTTATTCTCGCACACCTTCCCACATTGAACAAGCACAAGCGGAATTTGAAGTAGGAAATTTGTACATTAACCGGAATATTACCGGGGCAATTGTCGCCCGTCAACCTTTTGGCGGTTTTAAGCTTTCTGGTGTGGGTTCAAAAGCAGGTGGACCAGATTATTTATTGCAATTCCTAGAACCCAGGAGTATTACAGAGAACATCCAACGTCAGGGTTTTGCACCAATTGAAGGTGCGGAATAATTAATTTGTAGGGGTAATTCATGAATTACCCCTAAACTATCATCGCAGTGGCAAAGATAATCGGGGTTTGAGAAGTGCTAAGTTATATGAACCAGCTATCATGTTCCTGGACGAGAGCGAATATGATCAGGTATATGATAGCGATCGCCTAATATTTCTAACAAGGGTCCATTCACGTCAAATTTAACCACACTTACCGAAGCAACCAAAATATTTACTCGATAACGGTAACATCCCAAATCAATTCCCAGTAAACTGCAAAGCATAATCCGAATCGTCGCTTTATGAGAAACTACTAAAACATTACCGTCGGGATATTTTTCTATAATTTCACTAATCACAGGCATAGAACGGTTAGCAATTTGTACCGCAGTTTCTCCACCAATGGGTGCATTCCAAGCCGGTTCTGACAACCATTTTATATAGTTTTCTGAGTAATTCTCCTGAACAAAGGATTTACTTTTAGTTTCCCATTCACCGTAACTACCTTCTCTTAATCCTTCCCTTACTTGCATCTCCATACCAGTAGCATCACAAAATGGTTTGGCAGTTCCAAGGGTACGTTTCATCGGACTAACATAAACCGCTTCCCACTTCAGTTTTTTATAAACATCGGCAAAACTCTCTGCCATCTGCATTCCTTCTTTTGTCAATTCTGCATTAGTTTCACCGCAGAAATTACCACTTTGACTAAAAGTAGTTTCACCATGTCGCAGTAAATATAAATTGAGTGTCATAGTTTGTCTTGCGATGGGGATAAAAGAGTTTGTGCAAAAATAAAATACCATCAATTTCCCAATCAAGTATGTGACACCAGGACAAAGGAAGCGGACAAAAAAGTCAATTCCCTCACAAATTCAAAACTAGCGGGATTGAACCAAAATGAACCACGTTCGCGTAGCGTCCCTATAGCTTGCGTAGCGACGTAGGAGCTATAGGGATAGAACACGAAGAGAACAGAGTTGCAAAGATATTTTTTGTTAGTGTTCAATATCAACATCCTGTTAATCCTTAAACCCGGATTTCTCACAAAGAAATAAAAAAAGGGATCAAAAACTGCGAAAATGTATATGTAGAAAGCATTTCAACAGTTATAAAGTATGACCCCAGTATCAACAGATTGTACACCAAAGCAGTTCAAATTTGAAAGAGAAAAAACCCGCCCAATTGTAGTAAATTTCCAGGGTGGAAGAGTAACATCAGATGCAGGACTAAGTTTAATTGCTGAGATAGACAGGAAACTGCAAATCACATCAAGACTAGCAGAATGTTTCCAAGACTACCGGCAACCAAATAGAAGACAACATTCAATAGAAAACCTCATAGCACAAAGAATATATGGGTTAATCATGGGATATGAAGACCTAAACGACCATGAAGAACTAAGACATGACCCAATGTTCGTTATAGCAATAAGAAAAAGAATAAATCAAGAGAATGAACCAATAATATTAGCAGGAAAAAGTACATTAAATCGTCTAGAACATTGTCCAGAAAACATAGAACAGGGAACAGAAAGTAGATATCATCGCATCGGACACTCAACCGCAGAAATAGAAAAATTATTTATCAAAATATTTCTAGAATCATACCCAAAAGAACCAAAACAAATAATCTTGGACTTAGACGTGACAGATGATTTAGTACATGGAAATCAAGAACAAGTATTTTTCAACACATATTATGGAGCATATTGTTATGCACCACTTTATATATTCTGTGGTAAACATCTATTAGCAGCCAAATTAAGACCATCAAACGTAGACCCAGCAGAAGGAGCATTATCAGAATTACAGAGAGTAATTGAACAAATACGAACAAAATGGAAGAACGTAGAAATATTAGTACGTGGAGATAGTGCCTATTCTAGAGAAGATATCATGGAATGGTGCGAATCAGAAACAGGAGTAGATTATGTATTTGGAATGCCACAAAACAGTCGTTTAATCAAGATGACTACCGAGACTAAAAATAAAGCCCAGCAAGAGTTTAACCAAAAGCTGTCCACAGTAATTTCATTTTTAGAGACTCTATTTATTCCAGATATTCAACTTAACGAACTGGCATCTCAACTAATTGAAAATTCCATTTGGTATCGTTCTATCAACTATCAAACTCTCACCTCTTGGAGTCGTCCTCGTCGTGTAGTTGCCAAAGTTGAACATGGGTCAAATGGAAATAATATCCGATTTGTTGTTACATCAATCCCCACAAATAAAATACATCCCGGTGAACTTTATACCCAAAAGTATTGTCCCAGAGGTGAGATGGAAAATCGTTTTAAGGAACAACAATTAGAACTGTTTAGCGATAGAACCAGTACCCATACTTTTGCAGGTAATCAATTACGTTTGTGGTTTTCTTCTATTGCTTATATTTTGATGAATGCTTTGCGAACTAAATGTTTAGTTAAGACTGAATTACAGAATGCACAAGTTGGGACTATCCGTACCAAGTTGTTGAAGTTAGGAGCTTTGATTACGATAACAACCAGACGAGTTTTAATTGCGATTAATAGTTCTTGTCCCTACAAGGATATTTATGCGACTGCTTACCGTTGTTTGCAGTTGTTACCCAATCCTGGTTAATTATGAAAGCGACAATTATCACCCTCATTTTTAGTTTTTATTAGGGTTGAAAAACTTGTTTTTTCTTAACTCTATTTTCTGATGTCTAAGTTCACTAAAATAATTTGTATCTCCGTATATACCAGGGAACTTACATGGCACATTTTACAACTTTTATCGAATTTATACGGTGACATTTATTTTTTATCATCCCCGCGCTTCATGTATCAAATAAATTCCACTTGGTGTGGCTTTTCATCAATGATTTTTTCCTCTTGTGAGAAATCCGGGTTAAATCCTGGAAATCCTGATTCAGACAAATGGTAATATTTTGATGTTATAATAATATATTAGGGTGTCTATGTATTTATGGGTAAAAAAGATGATCTTAAGCAAGTTGATTCAATTGCGAGAGAATTTCGTATGTCACCGGAATTAAGAAAAGCTTTTGGTATATTTCTGGAGAAAGAAAAAAGAAATGGTCATGGAGGAACTGGAAATAATAGAGGTGATTTTACTTATCAGGAACTTAGACAAAAAGCTAAAGAATTTTTAGAGGATTCTTGATTATGAATAATAAGATAGAAATTGCTAATTCTCAACCAAATCTAAATCAAATTACTCAAAAAATTATAGGAGAAACTTGTAATCAGGTTACGTTTAGTTATGGTGATGAATTACTTTTAGATTTTGGTGAAATGTCTGCGTATAATCATCCTAAATTGAGACATTTATCCAAAGGAACTTGGCAACTTAGTACCAGATCAACACCTGTTTATTTAAAAAAAGTACATCCAATGTTCTTTAGTTCATATTTCAAAAATCCTATGTATCCTACTACAAAAAGAAAGTTACGTCTATTGGAAAATAAAAAACTAACTGATTTTGTAATTGATACTAATAAGAATTTTCAACTAACTTTATCCTTTGAAGGTAATTACCGACTGGTTTTAAAACCAGATTTAGAAGATGATTCTGGGCTTGCTTATTGGGAATTAATGATGCCAAATGAGCAAATTTTAACCGTTGGTCCTGGAATGTTTTGGGAATGCAAATCAATTCATGAACGTTATTAGTCTAGACATCCTGTAAATCCTTAAATCCTGGATATCCTGATTCTGACAACCACCAATAATTATAATTTCTAAATTTTAATATATTATCCCCGACTTCTTCAGAAAGCCGGAGAACTAAACCTAATTATCTCTTGGGACACTCAGGTAAACTTTTACCAGCATAATTACAATCAAAGTAAATTAATGCGTCTCTACTCGATTTAAAGTTCCTCGTTGTCTTGTAACTGTCTTTTTGCGGATCTGCATCTTTAGGCCAAATCTTTAAATAGTAATTACTACCATCATCAGTAGACCATAACTCATAACGGTACTCACCACCATAACCTTCACTTCGTAAGTAGTCGGCTAGTGCAGCATTGGGAGCAGCCATAAGTGTAATTACGGTGAAGATAGGCAATATAGCCAATTTCAATATTTTAACTGTTTTCATGCACACACCTATGATATCTTACAGTTCAATCATAATGTAACTGCGTATCAGTGTCTAGATACAAACCAGTAAGATTTACCTAAAGTTTATAAAAATGTATAGAACTGTGCGCCTTGCATTTGGGCGCAAAACAAAAATGTTAACATCCTCAAGATAGATATCCTCTCTCTGAAATTATGCAAAAATAAGATTAGAAACAGATGTTAAAAAAAATTTGACACCATTTTCTATTCTTAACTGCTGAACTCCTGAACTCCTATTCCCAGGAGGTAGAACTTATGATAGATAAAGATATAAGAATTGTTTCTTTACTTCCTAGTGCTACCGAAATAGCTGCTACTCTGGGTTTACAAGATGCCATTGTCGGGCGATCGCATGAATGTGACTATCCCCCAGAAATAACCAATCGTCCGATTTGTACCCAAGCACGGTTAAATGGTAAAGTTCCCAGCAATATCATTCATGATGAAGTTAGTAAAATATTGCAATCTGCTTTGAGCATTTACAAAATCAAAGTTGATGTTTTAGAGAAATTGCAACCTACGCACATTCTTACTCAAGACCAGTGTGATGTTTGTGCAGTCAGCTTACCAGAAGTGCAGAAAGCTGTCACTGAACTTACCCACAGTTCACCCCAGATTATTTCTTTACAGCCTAACACACTGCGGGATGTGTGGGGTGATATTGAGCGAGTTGGTCAAATCTTTGCAGTAGACTCAGTAAAAATCATTGAGAATTTAGAAGCACGAGTCAAAATTTGTAACCGGAAAATTCAAGGTTTGTCGGTAACAGAAATGCCTAAAGTCGCTTGTATAGAGTGGACTGATCCTTTGATTACAGCTGCAAATTGGATACCTGAATTAATCAACTTAGCAGGTGGACAGACGTTGTTTAGTGTTACGGGTCAACCTTCTGCTCACTTGAACTGGGAAACATTGGTAGCTACTAACCCCGATGTCATAATTTTTATGCCTTGTGGCTTTAATTTACAACGGACTCAGCAAGAAGCGAAATTATTAACTCAGCATTCAGATTGGGAAAAACTGCACGCTGTCAAAGCTGGGAGAGTTTTCATCACTGATGGTAATGCTTATTTTAACCGACCCGGACCCCGTTTAGTTGACTCTGTGGAAATTCTAGCCGAAATCCTGCATCCAGATATATTTGATTATGGTTATCAAGGTACTGGATGGCAAACTTTACAAAACTAAGATGAACAGAAGCAACCGTCAAACACACTCATTTTTTGGGTTTCTCAAATAGGTGCGTTAAGTTGTTCAACTGCTCAACGCACCCCAGAAGCATTACAGGTTAACGCTCAAATTTTCAATTTAGCGGTCTACAATTAGTGAGGCTGGAAAATACCACTAATTGCAATTATGAATTATGAATTATGAATTATGAATTAATTTGACTCCTCAACCTGACCAACTCTGCGAATGTTAAGAATATCACTCATCTTTTTAATTTGCACAAACAAGTGTTCTAATTGAGAGCGATCGCGGATATCAATTCCCAAATCCATCAACGCAGGTTGTCCCAAAGCTGTTTTGACGTTAGCATGACGGACATTGATACCTTGGTCACTCAACCGCGATAAAATATCTTTTAAGATTCCCACCCGGTCAAGTGTTTCAATTTGAATATCTATTGGGTAAGTGTGAGGACGACCATGATGTTCAATTGCTGTGTTCCATCTGACTGGTACTAGGCGCTCACATTCCACACTTTCCACATTATGACACCCTTGGCGATGAATAGATATACCCCTTCCCCTTGTCACTACACCAATAATAGCTTCACCAGGAATCGGCGTACAACATCCAGCTACATGATAAACCAACCCTTCGACTCCAATAATAGGTGAATCACTGGCACGGGATGTACTGGATGCGTTTTCCCGTGCAGTTTTTGATGTTGACTCCTTGGGTATAAATGGGATGACATCAGCTACGGGTTGTTGTGCTTTCACCACTTCTCGCCAGCGATTTAACACTAAGTTTAAGGTAACTTCCCCATAACCTAAACCCGCCAGTAAATCTTCCACACTGTGATAGTTGCACTTTTCCGCCACAGTTTGCATTGCGTCAGATTTCAGCAAGTTATCAAAACCGGTTTTACCCAGTTCCTTCTCTAATAAATCCCTTCCCCGTGCGACATTTTCTTCCCGGCGCGATCGCTTGTACCATTGTTTAATCCGATATTTCGCCGCCGAAGTCCTGGCAAAATTCAACCAATCCAAACTAGGATGGCTATTCTTTTGAGTAATAATATCCACAATATCACCATTGTGTAACCGCGTTGATAATGGCACTATCCGCCCATTTACCCGCGCCCCCGCACAATGGTTTCCCACCTCTGTATGAATTCGATAAGCAAAATCTATACTCGTAGATCCGGGACTTAACGGTACGACATCCCCCTTAGGGGTGAAGACATAAACATCATCTTCAAATAGATTGTCTTTAACACTATCTAAATATTCTTGCGCGTCTTTTAAATCACTTTGCCAATCCAACAATTGCCGCAACCAGGTAAACTTATCATCTGTTCCTGTGAGTTGGCTAAAATTAGAACCGCCGGTTTCTTTATACTTCCAATGTGCAGCAATCCCGTACTCAGCAATATGATGCATTTCCATTGTCCGAATTTGCACTTCCAACGGGCGGCCAGTCAACCCAATTACCCCAGTATGCAAAGACTGGTAACGGTTAGGTTTGGGCAGACCAATGTAATCCTTAAATCTGCCGGGAATCGGGCGAAAAGCATCATGAACTACCGCCAAAGCCCGATAGCATTCCTCATTGGTTTGGACAATGATTCGCAGCGCCGCCAAATCATAAATTTCATGAAATTCCTTTTGCTGGCGGTGCATTTTTTGATAAATGCTATAAAGATGTTTGGGGCGGCCGCTCACATCCAAACACTGAATACCTGCCTGTCGCATTCGTTCCCGCAACACTTCCGTAGCCTTAGCCAGTTTTTCCTCCCGTGCTGTCCGTTTTTCCGAAACGTGCTGCTGCATTTCCCGGAAAGCATCAGGTTCCAAATACTTAAATGCCAAATCTTCCAATTCCCATTTAATCCGCCAAATCCCCAAGCGATTAGCTAAAGGTGCAAAGATATCTCGTGTTTCTTGGGCGCTACGGCGACGACTGGCTTCTGACATATACTGTAAGGTTCGCATATTATGCAAACGGTCTGCCAATTTCACCACTATGACCCGAATATCCTGGGCCATTGCCAAAAACATCCGCCGGAAATTTTCCGCTTGGCTTTCAGTTTTGCTGGTGAAATTAATTTTAGAAAGCTTGGTGACACCTTCCACCAATAGTCGCACTTCTGCCCCAAAATGCTCTTCTATTTCTTCAATTGTAACTTCTGTATCTTCAACTACATCATGAAGAAACCCAGCTGCTATCATAGCAGGACTACCTCCCAAATCTCTCAGCAAGCCAGCTACAGCTACTGGATGGGCAATGTATGCTTCTCCAGATTTGCGGTACTGACCTTCATGCAGTTGATAGGCAAATTTAAAGGCATTACAAATCAAAGTTACATCGTGATACGTTCGATCATCTTCCGATGCGCTGGTTTTTACTGATGTTTCTCGTAAACATTTCTTAAGCCATTCCGGAAGACTGACATCAACTGAGGAATCAAGAAGTAAGCTGCTCATACAAGAGAAATGATAGGTTTTTGGTGGATACGTGAGATATAGACAACAATAACAGCATCGTCAAAAGATGATGCTGCCCTACAAACGGGTAGAAAAACAGTGTGCGGATGACTTTTTAATTGCCTATTATCATCCATTGCTGGTATTGAGGCGGTTCAGCCTGAATATCCATTACTGGTAAACAAAGCCTCAAAGCAGGACTTGAGGCTTGCGCTTTGATTGAGGTCTTCAAAAAGTTTTTTCTAGAAGAAAATTTGGTTGACATTAATATTTTGCTAATTATATGGACAAGTATCCAGTTTAATTAGTTGGGAAATTTTACTGTTAATCAACCTTCACAGAATGAATCCAAACAAATTTTATCCCTGGGACAAAAGCTGTCCAGACTACTTTTGTAGATTTTCACTTTCGCGGGATCAACTCTGCTGCATTGACGTTGAACTTGGGACTGACCAGTGCAACCAGTGGTTGTTTGACAGCAGAACTAATTAACTCATTTTAGCCGATTTGACGTAATATGTCTAATGTCTAGGAAAGCAACGATGTTTTGTCACAAAATCTTAACTATCACTGGATGTCTCTAAATCTGGAAAAATATCAAGAATTTGCCACTTTATTAGAGCAATTATGCTCTGATGTTACCATAACTCAACTAGATGCTGTCACCCTACGTCAGCGTCTGAGTGAGTTGCAGCAATTTTTTGTGCAAGAAATTGTATCTTTGACTGATTTAGACTCGCGACAACAGTCTTATCAAACAGAAATGAGTAAGCAACTGCGTCTGTTAGAAATAGATGTGATGTTCTTTCAAGGTGCAAGACAGTCGGCAACAATACAGGCAAGAATGAAAACTATTGAAGAACGCCTTAGCACTTTAATTAGATACTGTCAAGCCATACTGCAATGACAAGCGCCAAACTCACAACTTTTCTTGCCGATATTCCTCCGTACCTCGGCTGTCTCAGTATCTAAATTATGTGTGTAAAAAACTGTTTAAGTAGGTGTCCGTGAATATTTATTGTGAGGATGAGGCAGGAGGGAAGAGGGTTTGCGTGTCGTTAATTTTTCTTCACATATCTGCTTCTGCGGTAAAAAATCCCAAACTACTGATGTTCCATGATCTCAGATGTGGGAATTGCTATCTCGCTTAATCTGCTGCTCATTTTGGCGACAAATGAAGTAGTTTAACATTGTATTTAAAATACTATCATAAGTCTATCGAATTACCGTATTTAAGTAAAAACAGTCTAAAAACCCCTCAGCTTTACAAAAAAATGGCACAACACCTACTTTTAATCATCTGATAGACTATCCTAAATTTACGTTTTATATAAATAGGCAGCGCAAAGCCGATAATTAACTATGAGTGAAGCTTTATTTAGGATTGAAAATCTCCGCGTAGCTTACCCCCAACGTAGTGGAGAGTCAGCAACTTGGGCAGTTGATGATGTATCTTTTACACTGCAACCAGGTGAAAAAATGGGCTTGGTGGGTGAGTCTGGTTGTGGTAAATCCACAATTGGCAGGGCAATTATGCGTTTATTGCCTGCCTCTAGTCGCGTTGAAGGCAAAGTGAATTTTCTGGGAGAGTCGGTATTAGATTTAACGCCTATGCAAATGCGGAAATTTCGCGGTGAAGCTGTAGCTTTGGTTTTTCAAGACCCAATGACGCGATTAGACCCGTTAATGACCATTGGTAATCATTGTCTGGAAACCCTAGCAGCGCATTCACCAGAATTATCAAAACAACAAGCGAAGGAAAAAGCTTTAGCGACTTTAGCAAAGGTAAAAATTCCTGCAAGTCGTTGGAGTCAGTACCCCCATGAGTTTAGCGGCGGGATGCGTCAACGGGTGGCTATTGCTCTTGCTTTATTGCTTAATCCTAAATTAATTGTCGCTGATGAACCCACAACCAGTTTAGATGTTACCGTTTCTGCCCAAATTTTACAGGAATTAACGCGATTGTGTGCAGAAGAAAACATGGGGTTATTGTTGATTTCCCATGATTTAGCAATGGTAGCGGAATATTGCGATCACATTGGCGTAATGTATCAAGGTAAAATGGTAGAAATGGGGAAAACGGAAACTGTATTTAGTAATCCCCAGCATGAATACACCCAATCTTTACTAAAAGCAGCTTTACATATTCAACAGGAAGAGGGAACAGGGAACAGGGAACAGGGAACGGTAAGTAAAGAGAATCCAATTTTAAAAGTTACAGAACTCAAGCAACATTATACCATAGAACCTAATTTTATTGAACGTTTATTTAAAGGTGAAAGTCAAACAATTAAAGCCGTAGATGGGATTAATTTAGAATTATATCCAGGGGAAATATTAGGATTAGTGGGAGAGTCTGGTTGTGGGAAAAGTACACTTTCTCGAACCATTTTACAATTAATTCGTCCTACATCTGGAAAAGTTGAGTTTCTAGGACAAGAATTAACTAACTTATCACGTCAAGAAATACGTTCTTGTCGGCGACAAATACAAATGGTATTTCAAGATCCTCACGCTTGTTTAAATCCAGCCATGACCGTGGGACAAAGTATTGCAGATCCTTTATTAATTCATAATTTAGCTAATGCTGAAAAATCCAAAGAACAGGTTTTATGGATGTTAGAAAAAGTGGGTTTAACACCAGCCGAACTTTATTATCAGCGTTATCCTTCAGATTTATCTGGTGGACAACAACAACGGGTAGCCATAGCACGGGCTTTCATCACTCGTCCTAAATTAGTAATATGTGATGAACCAGTGAGTATGTTAGATGCGAGTGTACAAACACAAGTTTTAGATTTAATGTTGCAATTAAAAGAAGAATTTGAATTAACATATTTATTCATTACCCATGATTTATGGTTAGCAAGATTTTTGTGCGATCGCATCGCCGTCATGAATGGTGGTAAAATAGTTGAATTAGGACAGACTAAACAAATTTTTGCTCATCCTCAACATCCCTACACCCAAACCCTTTTAGCAGCAGCACCATTATTAGCAAAAGCTTAATGTGAGTTGTAATTGTAGGGGTTTAGCACTGCTCAACCCTTGTATTAGTTTGAACATTCCTGAATATCCTGATTCTGACAAAAGCGCAAAAAGAGAGTATTGGGGGTTGACAACGGATTTTAGATTTGTTATCATAAAATTGATAAGGAAGAACTATCTTGTCTTAAATATATTTAATTAATGTCCAAAAATCCACCTTCTAATTCTTATAAAAATAAAACCTATTCCGCAGATAAATGGCAAGAAAGAATAGCACAAATAGCATATCGCTTCAATCAACAATATCAGAATCAAACCTTTGAATTACCAGATGAAGTACAAGCAATGCCCATATTTCGGGAATGGACTACTGGCTTATTAAGTGGTAGAATTGTTTCACCATTCTGGGAAATTGCCCAACCTCAAAAAAACCAACACTGTTTAGATATTGGTTGCGGAGTTAGCTTTTTAATCTATCCTTGGCGAGATTGGCAAACATTTTTTTATGGGCAAGAAATTAGTAATATAGCTAGAGATACCCTCAATTCCCGTGGTTCACAACTAAATTCAAAACTATTCAAAGGTGTAGAGTTGGGAGCAGCACATCATTTAAACTATCCTTCAGAACAATTTGATTTAGTCATAGCTACCGGATTTAGTTGTTATTTTCCCCTAGAATATTGGCATCTTGTATTACTAGAAGTTAAAAGAGTATTGAAACCAGGAGGACATTTTGTATTTGACATTCTGAATTCTGAACAACCTTTAGCAGAAGATTGGGCAGTTTTAGAAACATATTTAGGTGCTGAGGTGTTTCTAGAAACTTCATCCGAGTGGGAAAAAACAATTAAAGCCAGCGGCGCTAAAATAGTCAAACGGCAATTAGGAGAATTATTCGAGTTATACAAAGTGCGGTTTTGATATTTATTTGTGTCCTTTTTAGTTGGTTCTTTGATGATGAAATGACTCCTGAATTATTACATTATAGTAAACCTAAATCTTTCAAGCTGCTGCGTGTGATCTTAATTCGGTCAGGTAGATTATCTCGTTTCTTGATGTCAATATTTGTAGCAAAAAAGTAGACATTATTATTTTGTTCCAAATAGCCAACAAACCAACCTATTTGCGGTTTACTACTACTTAACCATCCGGTTTTAGCCCGCATTGTATATTCTGGAGTTTGTTCACGCACCATAATATCTTTGACAATATCCATTGTCCGTTTTGAAAAAGGTAAATTGCCTTGATATAAACGGTACAAAAAATTAATTTGCTCTTTGGGTGTAATTTTCAAAGGACCTTGCAGCCAGAAACTATCAATATCTGCGTTAGTACCAATTTGACGATTGCCATAGCCGACTTTATCAATCCATTCCTGCATTTGTGCATATCCAATTTTGCGTGCTAGAACTTGATAAAACCAGACAGTTGAATATTTAAAGGCTTGACGTAAATTTGTATCCTGATTCCAACCCTCAAAATCCCGATAAATTCCATCCCAAGTCAGAACAGCCACATCATCAGCAATCACACCTGTTTCTAAAGCCATCAAGGCATTGAAAATTTTGAAAGTTGACGCTGGAGTCATTGCAGTGGCGTTGCGTTGACGATTGTGTTCATAAATTAGATTATTTTTTGAATCATAAATTATGATCGATCCTTCAACCCCAAATTTTTGGAAATGCCGCCCTAAATCTGGGATTCTAGTATTAAGTTTTGCTGAATGAGCAGATGAACTAGAAGAGGGTTGAGCCTGGACATAAATCGACCCCAAGCTAATGATGATTATGACTGTGAAAACAAGACTTAGCCATCGCCAGATACGAAACAAGAATTTTTCTCCATTTAGATTGAATACAAGCAACAAAAAACCTGATAAATTTTCCCGTGACAGTGTATTATTTGTGAAGATTTTACCAAGAATTTCGCCCAGAAAGCCGCAATGATCATCCGCCATGCCACAGAAGCAGACTTACCCACAATTGTAGAAATTTATAACGCTGCTGTTCCTAGCCGCATGGCCACAGCCGATTTAGAACCTGTGTCTGTGGAAAGTCGCATGGCTTGGTTTCAGGGACGAGTACCCTCACAACGTCCTCTGTGGATTATTGAGGTAGATGGTATAACTGCCGGATGGCTGAGTTTCCAATCCTTTTATGGTAGGCCTGCTTACCATTCCACCGCCGAAATTAGTATTTACATTTCCCCAGACTTTCAAAAACGTGGTTTGGGAAAACAGCTTTTAGAAAAAGCAATTGCTGAAAGTCCAAGTTTAGGTTTAAAAACCTTAGTCAGCTTTATTTTTGCTCATAATCACCCCAGTTTAAAACTATTTGAAAAATTTGGTTTTCAAAATTGGGGCTATTTACCCAAAATTGCCGATTTAGCTGGTGTCGAACGAGATTTAATTATTATGGGGTTGCGTGTTGGCGAAAAGTAAAATAGTAGGTGACAGGTGACAGGTGACAGTAGAGATGGGGAGATGGGAAGATGGGGAGAAATATTTACCTCCTGACTCCTGTGGAGACGTTCCGCCGAAACGTCTCTACTGACTCCTGACTCCTATATACTTAACGAGACATTAAGCTGTCAAAGCGATATTCAGTGCCAACTTTGAGTTGATTAGCATTGTATCGAGGAGACATCAACAATGAAGAGTTATAAGGATTAGGTAAATCAGGGGTGCGAAGATATGGATCATTTTGCGTTTGTTGGACCATAACATCACTATAAAGAGTGTTCACCAACTCAGCATCTCTAGCAATTTCATTCTCAGGGAAAGTTGTTCTAGAGTTAGTCCCAGGACCAAATAAAGAATCTAGCTGACGCTGTGGACTGCCATTTTCGTAGAAATTACGATCATGGCGAAAAAAAGCTTTCTCGAAAGTATCTGGTATTGCTTTATAATTTTGTGGTTCCATCTGGGCAACTGCAACTACAGGAAAAGCAGTAGTAGTAAGTATCACTAGTAATCCACTCAGTCTTGGCAAATTTATACTCATGTTTACAACTCCTCAAATTTTGGGCGAATCTTAATTTATGCTTAATTTCAGAACTTTCATTAGTTCAACCTTTGGTGTAGCACAACTTTTAACGGTTTGTAATGTCGTATTCTACTGAAACATCTAATCCGTCAGCTATTTGGTCTACTACTACTGATTTAACTACCCTGCGTCAGAAGTTACTAGATTTATTTTGCCAACTTGCTTATCAAGAAGGTGATTTTGTTCTCTCTTCTGGACAACGTAGTTCTTACTATATTAATGGTAAACAGGTAACTCTCCACCCCCAAGGAGCTTTGGCTATAGGCAGGTTGATATTACATATCTTACCAGTAGATACACAGGCAGTCGCAGGTTTAACTCTAGGTGCGGATCCCATTGTTTCCGCAGTCAGTGTGGTTTCTGTCTATGAAAATCGGCCCATACCTGCGTTGATTATTCGCAAAGAAGCTAAAGGTCATGGCACAATGGCTTATATTGAAGGACCTAGTTTACCAGTAGGTGCAAAAGTAGTGGTGCTAGAAGATGTGGTGACAACAGGACAATCTGCACTGAAAGCCGTTGAGCGTTTGCAAGCAGCAGGTTATACCGTTAATCGAGTAATTTCTTTGATAGACCGACTCCAAGGAGGAGCAGAATTATATAAATCAGCTGGATTACAGTTTGATGCACTGTTTTCTATTAAAGATTTACAGGAACGCTATCAGCAAATGTAACAGGTAACAGGTGACAAGGAAATGAGAAGAAATTTCTTCTTTTGCCTTTTGCCTGTTCCCTGATCAGATGACAGTATCTTTTTGGTAAGTAAGCAACTTTTTAGTGCGTACTTTTCATTTGAGATGGAAGTATTTTAATATAAATATCAGTTGTACAGGATTTGGAAAAAATCAATTTTTTATCGGAAATAGGGGCAATTAATAACATTTTTAATTGCTCCAAAGACTCGCACATTTGATAGATAATCAGGTGAAATTATGTCTCAAAATACGATCAACTATATCATTCATCAAAGCAATTTACGGGGTCATAGTCAAATTGATTGGCTTGATAGTTACCATACATTTTCCTTCAGTCATTTTTATGATCCTAACCGCATGGGATTTCGTTCTCTCAGAGTAATTAATGATGATCGCATAGCACCTGGGGCTGGCTTCCCTACTCATGGACATCGAGACATGGAAATACTTACTTATGTCTTGTCGGGTGCAGTTGAACATAAAGATAGTTTGGGTACAGGTTCAGTAATTCGGCCAGGTGACGCGCAAATTATGAGTGCTGGTACTGGGATTATGCACAGCGAATTTAATCACTCGCAAACGGAAGAATTACATTTACTACAAATATGGATGTTACCAGACCAACAAGGATTAAAGCCAAGGTATGACCAGAAAAATTTCCCTGTGGCAGAAAAAAAAGGAAAATTGCGTTTAATTGCTGCTAAAGATGGACGTGATGGTGCTGTAACTATCCATCAAGATATTGATTTATACACATCTATTTTAGAAAAGGATGATGTTATAAAATATCATGTCCAGCCTCATCGTTATGCTTGGTTACAAATAGCCAAAGGTCAAGTAACTTTTAACGGTAAAGAAATCAGCGCAGGTGACGGCGTGCAAATTACTGGAGAAGAGAAACTAGAAATTAGTACAAATCTCAGCGCAGAAATTTTACTTTTCGACTTGGCTTAAACATTTTCTTCAACAAAAACACATCCCAGCGCCGAAGTGTTATAAACGGACTGGGGCTTTTTTTGTTTATACTAATGTTGCTCTTCTAAACGATATTTGACAATTAACAAACAATTTCTGTTATTAAAATCACGTTCATAAACAACATGATCTGCAACACGGCGAATTAGAAACCATCCATACCCATGATCTTGTAGTGTTCCTGGTTTGGGTTCTGGTATACCATCAGGATTAAAAGGTTTACCATAATCCCAAATTCTGATCTCAAGTCTGTCAACCCACAGACTCAATTCAATTTCTATATTTGTTTCTGGCGGTAAAGCCCGATGAGCATGACGAACTGCGTTAGTAAAACCTTCTGCTAATGCTAAATTGAGACGATAGAGTTGGCTTTCTGACCAGCCTCCTTGCGCTAAATATTGCAGAGCAAATTTTTCAAACCATTGTTGTACCTGGTTCTGGAGCTTAAGATCGCTCTTCACCGTCAGATGGTCTTGCTGCACTGTAGTAAGCATTGACCGTGACTTGAATATTAAGTAAATGAAAAATGTAACTTTTTTGGTTTTTTTAGGCAAAAACCACATTATTAAAACTGACTGACACCTCGTGGGTTTCAAAAGCACAACCACCAGAAGTATGAGCAGCTAATGGGCTGTATAATCCTCTCGGTCAGTCTTTAGACCCATAACTGTGGTATATGCTCTTGAAACTCACAGGTGTCACAACACGTTGTTGAAACTAAAACTAGGGGAACTAATTTAGAACAGTCCCAAAGTCAGAGATTTGTCTAAGGGTAATGCAGCCCCAATACCTAACCAGATGGTAACAAAAGTACCAAACAAAAATACTGTTGTCGCTACTGGACGGCGGAAGGGATTTTGGAACTTATTGACGTTCTCAATAAAGGGAACAAGAATTAGTCCCAAGGGTACAGCAGCCATTGCTAATACACCTAAAAGTTTGTTGGGGAGTGAGCGGAGAATCTGGAACACTGGGAATAGATACCACTCTGGCAAAATTTCCAAGGGTGTAGCGAAAGGATTAGCTGGTTCACCAGTCATTGCCGGATCTAGTACAGCTAGAGCCACAATACAAGCAAAGGAACCCATAATTACGATGGGGAACACATACAGCAAATCATTAGGCCAAGCCGGTTCACCATAGTAATTGTGACCCATGCCTTTGGCAAGTTTGGCTCTTAGGTTAGGATCGCTCAGATCCGGTTTTTTCTGTGTAGACATTTTTAAGTGTGGTCTCCTGCTTAAGTTAAGTTAAAGCATTCGTGAAAGTGATCAGCTATTTAGGCAAATTGCACATTGGTGCGTCCAGTAGAAAGCCACAAATCTAGTATGACACTAAGTTCAGCTTTGCTAGTTGAAGGAGCTGTTCATAGTTTTTACAGCTTACAGTTTCAAAGAATAGTGCTTGTTTTTAACTCATAAGTTATTTGCCATAAGTTTAAAACAAAGAACTTGGTTTTGGAAACTGTTTTTACCTATTCACTGATAACTTGAGATTACAAAGGTCCTGAAATCCCTTGCTTACGGATCATCAAGAAGTGGAATAGCATGAATACCGCAATTAACCAGGGGAGAACAAAAGTGTGGGCACTGTAATAACGGGTTAGTGTCGCTTGACCAACACTAGAACCGCCACGTAGTAAGTCAGAAATGAGAACACCAACTACGGGGATTGCTTCTGGTACACCACTCACAATTTTCACAGCCCAGTAACCAACTTGGTCCCAAGGTAGGGAGTAGCCAGTAACACCAAAGGAAACTGTAATCACAGCGAGGATAACACCACTTACCCAGGTCAGTTCGCGGGGTTTCTTGAAACCACCGGTCAGATAGACACGGAAAACGTGGAGAATCATCATCAACACCATCATGCTGGCAGACCAGCGGTGAATGGAGCGAATCAGCCAACCGAAGTTGACTTCATTCATGATGTACTGCACAGAAGAATAAGCTTCCGCTACTGTGGGCTTGTAGTAGAATGTCATCGCAAATCCAGTTGCAAACTGGATCAGGAAACAAACTAGGGTAATTCCACCCAAGCAGTAAAAGATGTTGACGTGGGGGGGTACATACTTACTGCTTACATCTTCAGCTATCGCTTGAAGTTCCAAGCGTTCCTCAAACCAGTCATAAACGTTGGCCATACAATCTTAATTTCCTACAAGTCGGTTGTGGTTGATAAATCTCCCAAGAACAATTTTGGGATTTTCACAAAGAGTAGCTTGGTTGCAGAATTGTTAAGATTTTCACAAACTTAACATTCTGTAAATATCGAATATATTGCGATCCCTTTGCAAGCCAACGCTGAAAATGTTGGTTTCAAAGTAGATTTTATCGTTTTGAGGAAGGATTTGCTCACAGCCCTTGATTAACAAATTCATGAGAGCAATGCACCTCTTCTATAAAAAAAGTAACATAGTCGAGAGATAGATTTCATTAAAAAGGTCGCAACTGCACATTTATAGGTAATTTGGGTGAAGATGAAATGGAAAATGGGGTTCATGAATAAACAGGTTTTTCGGGGCGTATTTGCGCTAATTTTGGCTTTTGGATTGGTTTTTGGCTCACTCATCCCGCCAGCAATGGCTTTGACATCAGAGCAAAAGCTTGTTTCTGAGGTTTGGCGCATTGTTAATCGCTCTTATCTGGATGAAAGCTTTAACCATCAAAACTGGGCAGATGTACGGCAAAAGGCTCTTAAGAAACCGCTGCCAAATGACCAAGCAGCATACACGGTAATTCAAACGATGCTGAAAAGCCTTGATGACCCTTTTACCCGGTTTCTAGACCCAGAGCAGTACCGCAGTTTACAAGTTAATACTTCTGGCGAACTGACGGGTGTGGGTTTACAAATTGCCCTCAATTCTCAAACGGGTAGATTGGAGGTAATTACACCTATAGAGGGTTCGCCGGCGGAAAAAGCAGGTTTAAGACCGCGTGATCGCATTCTCCAAATTGAAGGATTATCCACTGAAAACCTGACACTGGATGAAGCAGCGGCGCAGATGCGCGGTCCCATAGGCACCGTTGTATCTCTATTGATTGGCAGAGATGGAGAGGCAGACAAGGAAGTTATCTTAGTACGCGATCGCATTGAACTTAATCCTGTAATAGCTGACTTGCGTTTATCCCCCCAAGGAAAACCCATTGGCTATCTCCGCCTAACTCAATTTAACGCTAATGCCGCAATGGAATTAGCACACGCTATTTCTAGTTTAGAAAAAAAAGGCGCATCTGCATATATTCTGGATTTGCGAAATAATCCAGGAGGACTATTACAAGCAGGAATTGAAGTTGCTCGTCAGTGGTTAGATTCAGGTACAATCGTCTACACTGTCAATCGTCAAGGTATTCAGGGCAATTTTGAAGCCGCTGGTTCGTCCATCACACAAGATCCTTTGGTGATTTTGGTGAATCAAGGAACTGCTAGTGCCAGTGAAATTCTAGCTGGTGCTTTACAAGATAATGGTCGCGCCCAGTTAGTAGGTGAAACTACCTTTGGTAAGGGACTAATTCAATCTTTATTTGAATTATCTAATGGTTCCGGTTTAGCGGTGACAATTGCTAAATATGAAACTCCCAACCACCGAGACATTAACAAATTAGGCATTAAGCCAGACATACTAATTCCCCAACCGCCAATTAACCGGGAACAAATTGGGACAACTTCAGACAGCCAATATCAAGCGGCAATCGAATTATTAAGCAAAAATTTGGTAGTAGCAGGTTCGTAGTGATGGAGAGCAGGGGCAGGGTGCAGGGTGCAGGAGGAGGTTAATAACCCAATCCCTAGTCCCCAATCCCTAGTCCCCAATCACCAGTCCCCAATCGTTGATAAGCTTGGTCGATGATACGTTCGCCTCGGAGGAAACCTATATTAGCACCGGGGCAAATGTATTGTAGAGTGTCTGGTGTAAAGCGATCACGTAGGGCTTTAACACTTTTAAGTTGCCGAGGCCAGTGAAAAGTTTTTGCTGTGCGTAATGGTACTGCTTGACCTTGGAGGTTGGGGAGTAAATGCCGTCCCGAAAATAAAACTCCTCCAAATTCACGATAGTATAGACATGAGGAGCCAGGAGAATGGCCTGGTGTCCAGATAACTTGTGTGGTGTCATCAAGAGCAAATTCTTGACCGAAGGTAGTGACAGTTAAACCAGGTAACAAATAGGCTTCTTGCTCTTGAATCAGAATCTCACAATCAAGGGCTTGCTGAATTTCTGCAGCTTTACCAATAGCACCACGATGAGTGATAAAAAACCAACGCACACCTCCGTGCGTAAGCTGCTCCCGACCCAGGTATGGGCAAAAATCCTGATTGATTTGCTCCAAAGCTGGGCAATCTATGAGGATATTACCTTCATTTCTGACAATAAGGTAAGAAGTTCCGCCCAATGTATCCCGATTTGGAGGAAAGGCAATAATTTTATTGATGCCCAAGTCAGTAGACGCTGATGCTGTTGTCGTAGAAGTAGAACCTGTTGTTTCTACTGGCATTTGGCCAGAAAGTACAATCTGAGGGGGCTTAGTTGTATGACTTGGTTGTTGAGGTAAGGGATACATAAATTAATTAAATAACGGAATAAATAGAGTTTTTGCGTAAGTCCTAGATTTAATCATTACTGATTATCAAACATTCTGACTTCTGAATCCTGAATTATTACTCCTGAACTACTGACTTCATTTGTCCAAATTAGTGAACATATCATGGCATTTTGGTTTTTACTCGTACTGGGACTAGCTACTTATCTGATAGTGCAGCGCAGTGTTGCTCATATCACGCGCACACCAGTGTGGTTGTTGTGGCTGGTATTAATGACACCAGCATTGATATTGACTGCTTGGACACTCGTCTATGGTGGAAAACAATCACCCCCACCAGGTTTGATTATTTGGCCTTTGGTTGTCAGTCTGCTGTTATACTGGATATTATTTCTGTCAGGGCATCGAGTCTCAGAAAATACCCAGACTCAAACCCAAGCGACAGGATCACAATCAGCAAATAATCCTACCGCAGAATCATTACCAGTGCGTCCTATTGAGCCAGCAGAAGAAACTAATCTGCGAAATTGTTTCCCTTGGTCTGTGTACTACGTTCAAAACATTGAGTATCGACCCCAAGCAGTGATTTGTCGTGGTCAGTTGCGAACTACAGCTAATGGAGCCTACCAGCAGATTAAAGCAAATATTGAAGGACAATTTGGCGATCGCTTTGTGTTGATCTTTCAAGAAGGTATGGATGGTAAACCATTTTTTGTCCTTGTTCCCAATACACAAGCTGGTAAACAAAATACAAAACGGGATTTGAACAATGTAACTCAAGCAATCACAGCACTGGCATTATTGTTACTAACTTTAGTTACAACTGCTTTAGTAGGAACACAAATTGCTGGTATTGAATTAACAAAACTGAGATCGGACTTTACTCTCATCTTTAAAGGTTTGCCCTATGCTTTAGGGTTAATCACAATTTTGGGCATCCATGAACTTGGTCATTATTTTACAGCGCGATTCCATAAAATTCGCTCGACCCTGCCTTATTTTATCCCTGTACCTTTTTTCTTAGGGACTTTTGGTGCATTTATTCAAATGCGTAGTCCAATTCCTAACCGCAAAGCTTTATTTGATGTGAGTATTGCCGGTCCTATTGCGGGTTTTATCGCCACTTTACCCCTACTTTTCTGGGGTTTAGCTCATTCAGAAATAGTCCCATTGAGCGAAAAAACCGGACTTTTAAACCCCAATGCACTTAATCCTAAATACTCAATTTTATTAGCTTTATTCTCGAAATTAGCCCTGGGTAGCGAATTAACAGCTAAATCTGCCCTAGATTTGCATCCTGTAGCAGTAGCTGGTTTTTTAGGTCTGATTGTAACAGCATTGAATTTAATGCCCGTAGGACAATTAGATGGGGGTCATATTGTCCATGCTATGTTTGGACAACGCGCAGCAGTTGTAATTGGACAAATTGCCCGGTTATTGTTATTAATCCTCTCTCTTGTTCGTCAGGAATTTTTATTGTGGGCAATTCTATTATTATTTATTCCCTTAATTGATGAACCTGCACTCAACGATGTTACAGAACTGGACAATAACCGTGATGTTTTAGGGTTACTGGCAATAGCTTTGTTATTGTTAATTGTGCTGCCACTTCCTCAAGTATTGGCTCGTTTATTGCAGATTTAAAACATAGGGGTTGAGCATTTTCTGATGAAGCAAATTATTAGCCAAGTTGACGCTTTTAGCAGTACACCATTTAAAGGCAACCCAGCGGCTGTTTGTGTACTAGCAACTGAGAAATCTGAAGACTGGATGCAAAAAGTAGCCCAAGAGATGAACTTATCAGAAACCGCGTTTTTAATCAAACAAAATGACGGTTTTAATTTACGTTGGTTTACACCGACTGTAGAAGTTCCCCTTTGTGGTCATGCCACATTAGCCAGCGCCCATGTATTATGGTCAGAGGGTCATTTATTACCTGATGAAGTTGCCAGATTCTATACTAAAAGTGGCGTATTAATTGCCAAATTGCGAATACATTGGATTGAGTTAGATTTTCCCGTTAATCATTCCCAACCCATAGCAGCACCAGCAGAACTGAGTCAAATTTTAGGAGTACCTTATAAATCTGTATATCAAAATTCTCTTGGTTATTTAGTAGAAGTAGAATCTGAGCAAATGGTGCGAGAAATGCAACCTAATTTTCAACAGATGAAAAAGCTACCTGTTGGTAATGTAATTGTGACGAGTATTGGTGATTCAGAATATGATTTTGTTTCTCGGTTTTTTGCACCGGAGTTAGGTATTGATGAAGATCCGGTAACTGGCGCAGCACATTGTTGTTTAGCACCATTTTGGCGCGAAAGATTGCAAAAAGATGAATTTTTAGCTTATCAAGCTTCTAGTCGGGGTGGAGTAGTCAAAGTTTATTACCCTGGTGAAAACCGAGTTTTTCTGTCTGGACAAGCTGTAACCGTGATGCGGGGTGAATTAGTTACAAGTTAATGCACAAATTGGAATTTTAATTTTTGATTAGCCACAATAGTTAAAGTCACCCATATTGAGAAAATAAATGGCTATTAAACAGGCAAATAATAGAAGTTTCCTCCAAGGTTCTGACTGGCCGATTGAAAAATTACCAGGATTAAGCCCAGAGGAACAATTGAAACTCCAAAATTGTGGGATTATGACCACAGGAGAGCTAGTCAAGCAAGGAAAAACCCCAGAAGCAAGACTAGCATTAGCAAGTAAATTACAAGTAAATATTCAATATGTCAGTAAATGGTTAGCTTTAGCTGATTTAGCGCGTATTCCCACTGTGGGAACTCAATATTGTGGGTTATTACTTCATGCAGGAGTGATTTCGGTGTCGCAGTTAGGGGAAATTCCCACTCACCGATTACACCAACAAATTATGCGTTTGCAAGTGGCAACATTACAACGACGTGATTTGTGTCCAGCAATTGAGTTAGTACAACAATGGAGTCAACAAGCAAAGGTAATTGCTAATTGGTAATTGGTAATTGGTAATTATTTCTTTTCACCCCATCACCCCATCACCCCATCAGCCCAGTCCCTAATCCTTAGCTAACACACCATTTAAGAAAATATCAGCCAATCCTTCAGCCATTTGTTGCATTTCTTGGGGGGACGCATTGGGTTCGATCAGGGTATGATCGGAAAAACCTGCGATCGCAAACATTCCCAAAAACACCTTAGCCACAAGTTTGGCATCTGTTTGACGGTAGATTCCTTTATCCATTGCTGTTTGAAAAAATGCTTCAGCAACATCCGTCATTTTATCAATGACTTCCGTTTGAATGCGATCGCGCAAATCTGGATGAAACTGCACTTCCATGAAACAAACCCGCATAATCTCCACATTTTTTTGCATATTCCACATTCGGCGACGCATTACTTGGGCTATAGCCTTATAACTACCCATTTCACTCAATTCTGTCAGCAAATCTGTGAGAATATCCACCCAGCCACTAGTTGCCACCTCGACCAAAATTGCCTTTTTATTGGCAAAATGGCGGAATAGTGTACCCTCCGCCACACCTGCGGCCTGTGCTAAATCACGAGTGGTTGTACCATCAAATCCCTGAGATGCGAATAACCGCTGTGCGGCTTGGAGAATTCGGTCACGGGTTTGAGCTTCTGAGGGTGGGGGAGAATTAAAAATTCGCATAGTGGTTATAGTAGTTATTGCTGTATCTCTGGAACACGAATTGTAGCAATATTGTCTAACATCAAATCCAAAAAGCACAGAAAGCTTAATACAAGATTAACGCTTTGTTTGCTACTTAACACAATTCTCAAGTAGTGTAAATTTACTTTAATTTTTGCTATGAAACATTCAATTTTGAATTTTAGATTTTGGATTTTGGATTGGTTGAGGGATAAAATTCAGAAATCACCTGTTCAAAATTATGTTAGCCGTCTGTTTGCAGCTGCTTTGGCGCTAATGATATTTTGTTGGGGTTTGACTCCACAAGCAGCTATAGCACTGCAACCCAATCAAACTTCTATTCAACCTTATTTAGATCGGGTAATTAAGCAGTTAACAGAATTTCGTCTGGATAATGGACTAAAGTTCATTGTTTTAGAACGACATCAAGCGCCAGTTGTTTCCTTTCTCACCTATGCTAATGTTGGTGGCATAGATGAACCAGATGGACAAACAGGAGTAGCGCATTTTTTAGAGCATTTGGCCTTTAAAGGTACAAAGCGCATTGGCACAACCGACTACAAAGCCGAAAAACCACTATTAGATCGTTTAGAACAGTTAGACAACCAAATTAGAACTGCTAAAGCTAAAGATCAAAAAGATAATGTAGCCCAGTTACAAACTGAGTTTAAATCAATAGAAGCTCAAGCCCTCAAGCTAGTTAAGCAAAACGAAATCGGGCAAATTGTTGAGCAAGCGGGTGGTGTAGGTTTAAACGCCAATACTTCCAGCGAAGCTACCCGTTATTTTTACAGTTTTCCTGCTAATAAGCTGGAATTGTGGATGTCTTTGGAGTCAGAGCGATTTTTAGATCCTGTATTTCGAGAATTTTATAAAGAAAAAGATGTAATTTTGGAAGAACGACGGATGCGAGTTGAAAATTCTCCCGTCGGTTTAATGGTGGAAAAATTCATTGATACTGCTTTCAAAGTCCATCCCTACAAACGACCAGTAATAGGTTATGACGAAGATATCCGCAACTTAACACCAGCAAATGTCAAGCAGTTTTTTGAGAATTACTATGTCCCCAGCAATTTAACCATCGCTGTTGTTGGTGATGTCAACCCTGATGAAGTCAAAAAATTAGCACAAATTTACTTTGGACGTTATCAGGCTAAACCCAAAGCACAAGCAAAAATTACCCCCGAACCAAAACAAACCGCAACCAGGGAAGTTACTTTAGAATTATCTTCTCAACCTTGGTATTTTGAAGGTTATCACCGTCCGGCTGTCACCGATGCCGATAATGCAGTTTATGACATCATTGGTAGTTTATTGAGTGATGGCCGTACTTCCAGGCTGTATAAGTCTTTGATCGAAACAAAACGTATAGCGTTAGCTGCTCAAGGTACAAGCGGTTTTCCCGGTGATAAATACCCAAACTTGATGTTATTTTATGCCCTTACGGCTCCGGGTAACACAGTTGATGATTTGGCGATCGCATTGCGTCAAGAAATTGAAAGATTGAAAACTGAACCGGTAGCTGAAACTGAATTACAACGTGTGAAAACCCAAGCACGGGCGGGTTTATTACGTAGTCTCGATTCCAATATGGGTATGGCACAGCAGTTGTTGGAATATGAAGTAAAAACTGGTTCTTGGCGGAATTTGTTTAAACAGTTAGATGATATTGCAGCGGTGACACCTGCTGATATTCAACGGGTAGCACAGGCAACTTTTACCCCAGAAAATCGCACCGTTGGTAAGTTGTTATCAAAGCAAGGATAGGGGAAGAAAAGGGTGCAAGGGTGTATGGGTGTATGGAAAAAAACTTAATTCTTCCCCCTGTTACCTGTTCCCTGGGAAATAAGAGTTATGAACCCCAAAGTACGCAAAGTACACAAAGGAAGAAGAGAGGTTAGATGTGAAGGAAAAGAAATTGAAGTTTTCACTGAAGTTTTCTCAGAGTTGGCGGTTTATTTCCGCTTTGGTTGTGGCTTTTCTGCTGACTTTTAATTTTTCTTGGGTAGCGACAGCAGCAGCGAAGCATTACTCAGATTTACAGTTTACTCCTCTATCGGAGATTAAGTTACCGAAGTATGAACGGTTTGTACTAGATAACGGTTTGGTTGTGTATTTGATGGAGGATCATGAGCTACCTTTGGTAACTGGAACGACACTGATCAAAACCGGCAGCCGTGGAGAACCCGGTGATAAAATTGGTTTGGGCGATATTGTTGGTTCACTGATGCGGACTGGTGGAACTCTCAACCATTCAGCAGATCAATTAAATGAGGTATTGGAACAAAAGGCAGCATCTGTAGAAACTGATATTGCTGAAACTGCTGGTAGTGCTAGTTTTGAAAGTTTGAGTGAAGATTTAGAAACAGTTTTTGGGCTGTTTGCTGAGGTGTTGCGAGAACCAGCTTTTGCTCAAGAAAAGTTAGATTTGATTAAAACCCAGGCTAAGGGTGCTATTGCTCGACGTAATGATGATCCTGGTGATATTGCTAGTCGGGAGTTTAGAAAATTAATCTATGGCCAGAATAGCCCTTATGCACGCACGGTAGAATATGCAACTCTCGATAAAATTACCCGTGAGGATGTGCTGAAATTCTACCAGCAATATTTTCATCCCAATAATATGATTTTGGGAATTGTGGGCGATTTTAACGCTAAACAAATGCGATCGCTGATTCAAACTCAGTTGGGTGACTGGAAACCCAACCCCACAATTGCTAAAACCCAATTACCGCAAGTGTCCCCAGCTAATTTAGGTGGTGTATTTTTTGTCAATCAACCCCAACTCACCCAAAGTAACATTCTCATGGGACATTTGGGTGGAAAGTTTGATAGTCCTGATTATGCGGCTTTAGATGTGATGAATGGGGTGTTAAATGGATTTGGGGGGCGCTTATTTAATGAAGTGCGATCGCGTCAAGGTTTAGCTTACTCTGTATATGGTTCCTGGAGTCCTCGTTTCGATTATCCGGGAATGTTAATTGCTGGGGGACAAACCCGTTCTGATGCAACAGTCCAGTTTGTCAAAGCCCTGCAAATGGAAATTAACCGGATAAAAACTCAACCGGTGACACCAAAAGAATTAAATTACGCCAAAGAATCTACTCTCAATTCTTTTGTATTCAATTTTCAAGACCCCAGCCAAACTTTATCCCGGTTGATGCGCTACGAATATTATGGTTATCCGGCTGATTTTCTGTTTCGCTATCAAAAAGCTGTCACCACAACTACAATAGCAGATGTGCAGAGGGTAGCCAAAAAATACCTCAAACCAGAGAATCTAGTCACCTTAGTAGTGGGGAATCAAACCGCTATTAAACCACCATTAACCCAGTTAGCAGCTAAAGTGACACCAATAGATGTAACTATACCTGGTTCCCAAACCCAAGCTCAGAATTAAAGATTAAAGCTATTTGCAGCTAAGATTTCCGCCCATTCAGATCCCCGATTTTTCAACAAAATCGGGGATTTATCTTTTGGAATGTTGCGTAGCGGCTAAGAGGATGTTTGGATCAAGATCCCTCCTAACTCAATACTGTCCGGTTAAAAGTTTTTGTAGGTTGGGTTCAGTGACAGCGCAACCCAACAAAAGTCCGTCAATGTTGGGTTTCCTAACCCCCCCTTAAAAAGGGGATAAATTACTTAAAGTCCTCCTTTTTAAGGAAAATTTAGGAGAATCTAATGTTTTGCTTACCTCAGCCACAACTTTTAAAACATCCCCTAAACCCCTGCTTAATAGAGTCTCGAATTGAGAAACAAATCAATTTCACAGACAAAACTCCTTAAATTCTGTCTGGGAAAGTTCTCTAAAAACCTTGACTTTATCAGGTTCTAATTCAAAATATAAGAAAAGGATTTTAAAATTTTGAAAATTTTTCAATTATTTACCAGCACAAATGTATTTAGGGAGGTGACAAAATGGTAAACATAAGAATTGATGACCTCAATCCTAGTATTGAGAAACGAGTTCTCAATGACCTAAGTTCTGAAGATATGAATAATATCAAAGGTGGTATCAGAAGAAGAAGAGATCCAAGTTCAACTAATAGGAGAAACTCATCAACAGGAATACCATCTATAGATTCTCGGATTGATTCGTGGCAGAAACAATTAAATGAAAATTATGACATTTTGCAAAGAGAATTTGATTTTTAATATCAGTCATTGTCGGCTGGTATTGGGCATAATATGACGACTAATTCACGCCAACAATTTAATTTATAAAGTGTGTTTTGATATTTACCCAAAACACACTTTTTTTAGAGATTAATATTTTAGATAATCAGCACAGCACCAGTTGATATCAAAGACAAAATCCCGCTACTTCTGTCTTGTGAATATGGTTCAAACCCTTGATTTATGGAAAATCTTTAAATAAAAATAGGAGTAACAGTTAAGGAAAAACAACTTAACTGTCCCACTCTAATTACTGAAAACAAGTCAAGTCTTTTAGGAGGAAATCATGGCAAGTATTAAACTCTCTGAACTACGCGCTACTGGTTCTGAATTGTTCCAAGATTCTGAAAGCTTCCTCAATGAAATGAATGATGTAGATAGCATCTCAGTTCAAGGTGGATCTGCTTCTCAGTT
>RDYJ01000021.1 GCA_004293145.1 Nostocales cyanobacterium
AATTACACAGATTATGGCAAAGCGCATTATTTACAACGAAAACGCCCGTCGCGCCCTTGAGCGTGGTATTGATATTCTGGCTGAAGCTGTTGCTGTCACCCTTGGTCCAAAAGGTCGTAACGTAGTTCTAGAGAAGAAATTTGGCGCACCACAAATCGTTAATGATGGTGTCACTATTGCTAAAGAAATTGAATTAGAAGACCATATTGAAAACACTGGCGTGGCTTTGATTCGCCAAGCTGCTTCTAAAACTAACGACGCTGCTGGTGATGGTACAACCACCGCTACAGTTTTGGCTCACGCCATTGTTAAAGAAGGCTTGCGGAACGTGGCTGCTGGCGCTAATGCAATTTTGCTGAAGCGTGGTATTGATAAGGCTACTGCTTTCTTAGTAGAAAAAATTGCTGAACACGCTCGTCCTGTAGAAGATTCTAAGGCGATCGCTCAAGTTGCAGCAATTTCTGCTGGTAACGATGAAGAAGTCGGTAGCATGATTGCTCAAGCTATGGACAAGGTGGGTAAAGAAGGCGTAATTTCCCTAGAAGAAGGGAAGTCTATGACCACCGAATTGGAAATTACCGAAGGGATGCGCTTTGATAAGGGTTATATTTCCCCTTACTTCGCTACCGATGCAGAACGGATGGAAACCGTTTTCGATGAGCCTTACATCTTGTTGACCGATAAGAAAATTGCTTTAGTACAAGATTTAGTACCTGTACTTGAGCAAGTAGCTCGTTCCGGTCGTCCTTTGGTAATTCTCGCTGAAGACATCGAAAAAGAAGCTTTGGCTACTTTGGTGGTTAACCGTTTACGCGGTGTGTTGAACGTGGCTGCTGTGAAGGCTCCTGGTTTTGGCGATCGCCGTAAGGCTATGCTAGAAGATATCGCTGTCTTAACTGGTGGTCAACTCATCACTGAAGATGCTGGTTTAAAGCTAGATACTACCAAGCTGGATAGCCTGGGTAAAGCTCGCCGTATCACCATCACCAAGGACAACACCACAATTGTGGCTGAAGGTAACGATGTTGCGGTTAAGGCTCGTTGCGAACAAATCCGTCGTCAGATGGATGAAACCGAATCTTCTTATGACAAGGAAAAACTGCAAGAGCGTTTGGCTAAATTGTCCGGTGGTGTAGCTGTAGTTAAAGTTGGTGCAGCTACCGAAACCGAAATGAAGGACAAGAAGCTGCGTTTGGAAGATGCTATCAACGCTACCAAAGCTGCTGTAGAAGAAGGTATTGTTCCCGGTGGTGGTACAACCCTAGCTCACCTCGCTCCTCAGTTGGAAACTTGGGCTAACAGCAACCTCAAAAATGAAGAGTTGACTGGTGCTTTAATCGTCGTTCGTGCTTTACCTGCTCCTCTGAAGAGAATTGCCGAAAACGCTGGTCAAAACGGCGCTGTAATTGCTGAAAGAGTGAAAGAGAAGGATTTCAACATTGGTTTCAATGCTTCTACCAACGAATTTGTTGATATGTTGGCAGCTGGTATTGTTGACCCCGCTAAGGTAACTCGTTCTGCTTTGCAAAACGCTGCTTCTATCGCTGGTATGGTGTTGACAACCGAATGTATCATTGTTGACAAGCCAGAACCTAAAGATGGCGCTCCTGCTGCTGGCGCTGGTATGGGTGGTGGAGATTACGACTACTAGAATCTTTTCCTACTTTTAAATAAAT
The DNA here is from genome assembly GCA_004293145.1 of Nostocales cyanobacterium. Taxonomy (GTDB): domain Bacteria; phylum Cyanobacteriota; class Cyanobacteriia; order Cyanobacteriales; family Nostocaceae; genus RDYJ01. Next base: position 1,677 of record RDYJ01000021.1, read on the forward strand.
GGCCGCTTCCGCAAGGGGGCGGCTGTTTTTTTGTTGATTCCTACCTCTGCTATAATGGGATTTAGTTTGTCCAACAAAGATATCATTTTGAGAAGGTTTAACTATGAATCATACTATTTATAATTTGTGTTATTAATTTTTTAGTTTAAGGAGAGCTAAATTATGACAGTGAAGACAGATTTACAATCTTTATATGAGACTGATGATAGTTTCTGGTTAGAAGAAACGATTATTTTACTCAAAGAAAAACGTTTTCAAGATTTAGACGTAGATAATTTAATTGAGGAATTAGAAACTTTGGGGAAAAGAGATAAAAATGCTGTCGCTAGTCTTTTAGAACAGATAATCAGACATCTTTTGTTATTACAATATTGGACAGAAGAATACGATCTTAATGGGAATCACTGGCAAACAGAAATTATTGGTTTTCGTAATCAACTTGAGAGATTATTAACGAATAATTTACAAAATTATCTCAACAATGAGTTAGAAAAAATATATAAAGGTGCTTTAAAATATGTTAAACAAAAAACTAGATTTAAAATTGATTTTCCAGAATATTGTCCTTATAGTTTAGAGCAACTTTTCGATGAAGATTATTTCCAGTAATAACATAGTTTTGGGTATTTGCTCTGATTTCTACCTTTTCAGAGAAATTGTAGCTGCTATAATAGGGTTTAGCTGGTCTAACAACAATATTATTTTGAGGAAGTTTAACCATGACTCAAATTATTAATCATCAATCTAATTATCAAAGATTACCCGAAATTGTCAAAACTCTAATTGACAATAATCCTCTTTATCAAGAAAATTTAGATATACAGGCAATGATTGCAAATATTAATCGTACCTTTGATCCTGTCGCTGTTCCTGATGTTAATAGTATCTCTCAGGAAGAATTAACGAAACGGATTAAAAGAATTTTATCTTTACACCTCGTTTCAGGAATGTTAAATGATTTAACTCCAGAGCAAATGAGAATTTTTGATGAATCTGTAAAACGCGGGGGATAAATGGGTTATTTATTAGATACAAATATTGTTTCAGCCTCACTAAAACAAAATGTCAAAGTTAACACAAAATTACAAGAGATAAGTAGTTTTAAAATAGACATTTTGATTAGTGGCATAACTTATTATGAAGTTCAAAGAGGACTTTTAAGAAGTAATGCAACTAAGAAGTTGGCTTGGTTTCAACAATTTTGTCAAGATTATCCTATTTTGTTTTTAGATGATATGAGAATTTTTGAAAAAGCATCGGAAATTCATGCTGATTTAACAAACAGAGGTAAAATAATTCAGGATGCAGATATTTTGATAGCTGCTACTGCTATTATTCATAATTTAGTTTTAGTTTCTCACGATTCTGATTTAACTAGAGTCAAAGATTTACAGTTAGAAAATTGGTTAATTTCTTAGTGAATTGTTTAGTAAAATATAATGTGAACCGTTGCAACTTTTTCTAAAAAAGCATTGTAACCAAACTGAATGCAAGCCAATTAAGATCGCCATAAATACAGAAACAAAGGTATCTATGACTTTAAAAGATTTAGAACCGGAACTCCTGGCATTAAGTCCATCCGAAAAAGCACAAGCTATCCAACTCTTAGTCCGAAGTTTAAGCAATGTTTGGCAAGGAATTGAAAAAACTGCTGGAGTATGTGGTGGTGATGCCAGAATCGCCAATACTCGCATTCCTATTTGGTCACTGGTAAATTATCGCCGCTTGGATGCTTCCGATGCTCGAATATTACAGGATTTTCCCCACTTAAAAGCAGAGGATTTAGTCAATGCTTGGGGTTATGCCGATGCTCATTCAGAGGAAATTGAGGCTGCCATTCGTAGGAATGAGGAAAGTTGAAAAATGGCACGTCTTTATGCCGATGAAAATTTTCCTCTGCCCATTGTAGAATTGCTGCGGATATTCGGTCAAGATGTCCTTACTACTGAAGAAACAGGAAACTCTAGATTAGGAATTCCTGATGAAGATGTTTTAGAATTTGCGATCGCAGATAAACGCGCTGTTTTGACACGAAATTGGGATGATTTCAGACGGTTGCATCGATCTCAACCTAACCATTTTGGAATTATCCTCTGCAAGGAAGACTTAAACACAGAAAGACAAGCAGCACTTATTAATAATGCTATTTCTGCTGAAGGTATTCTTGAAAATAAATTAGTTAGAGTGATTCGTCCGCAGAAATAATCTCTTTTTCTTGTTGTTTATAATTTACTGGTGATTTTTTTTGTTTTTTTAATCCCAGTTGTTGAATTAACTGTTGTAATAACCATTATTTATCTTCAATGGAGTAAGTTTGTAATATTTGCTCAAGTTCAATAATCTTAGGTGATGGCATAAGATTTTAATAGGAACAGTTTAGTTAGTTTGATTATACCACATTGGTAGTTAAATCGGAATTAATATCATAAATATTGACTAATTGTTTAGAATCAGGATATCCAGGATTTGAGGATTTACAGAATGTGTTATTTGATCAAATACTGTTTAATTAATTTGAGGATAAATTATCTAAAAACTGACTCGGTGTAACAATCAAAATATCTCGAAAAGGATGCAGTGCTAATAAGTCTTTGTCTCCTGTGATAATATGAGTGGCATTTCCAGAAATGGCTAATTCTAAGAATTTATTATCTTTAGGATCTCGACAAATATCAATAGTTTCATTAATTATGATTAATTCGGTTTCTGTAGCTAAACTTGCTAAAAAATCTTCACGAATTTCTTTCGATAGATAGCGGTCGAATTTTTGACGACTGAGTACATCAATTAATTCTGCTAAAATTTCTGCTGAAATTAAGATTAATCCGTTTTGTTTTGCTGCTTTAAAAGCTTGCATTGTGGTAGATTTAGAGAAAATTAATGCACTAACAATTACATTTGTATCAATTACGAATCGGTTAGTTGTCATCATTGAGAATTGATTCTAAAATTTCTGGGGTCATTCCGTTAGCAATTGCTTGTTGACTCGCTTCTTCCATAATATCTAAGAGTGATTTTTGACTGACTACTTTTTGCAGCATTACTTTCAAAAACATTTGGATTTTTTGCTGTTTTTCTGGTTCTGCTTCTCGGTATGCTTTAGCAATTTCTGGGTCAACTTGAATGGTGATATTTTCCATAATGGTTTAGAAGCTATCAATTTGCTTTTTTAATTATAACGGATTTAGAACCCCCGAACCTACGTAGGTTAGTTTATTGTATTGTGTCAGAATCAGGATTTCCAGGATTTAAGGATTTACAGTTGTAGGTTACGCCCTTACTAACCCACCCTACTATACTTATAGTAATCTGTAAATTATTGCTCCTGTTGATTTATCGTTGGTAATTTCCATGAGTCCATCAGTACAAATAGTGTCTAAAATTGAGCGCACTTCTGAAGCAGGTTGAGCAAGTTCAATCACTGCATCAGTGAGTGATATGCTACCACCTTTACTTTGAGCTAACTTTAAAAGTGTAACAACATCATTTTTGGCTGAAGGTGCAGGTTTGATTTGTCCTTGGGGAAAATGTTGTTGTGGTAGTTGAATATTAGAAGGATGATAACCTGATTCTGGTATTTGTCCGGTGACTTGTCCACCAAGGTTAACTACAACAGTTTGCGTGTTTGATTGATTATTGTTTTGATTACCACCACGTAAGGCCAGATATTTCAAGTTTTTTTCATCAACCATTCCCGGAATAATTAACAAATCTGCAAATTGTCCAAATCCAAGTAATCCCCATGTAAAAAGATAAATCAAGCCTGATACTGGTTTTCCACAGTAAAAACGATGAATTCCTGCGAATCCAATGAAACACAGTAACCACAATAAATAAGCAGTACCTTTGTTAATCATTATTAATACCATTAGTTTATTCACTTATACACAATATTATATTTTTCTCTTTTGTATATTTGGTATCATATAGTGGGTAATTTGACAGTATGATATAGTGGTAAATAGTGGAATATAGTGTTTTTATATATTAAAATTGTTACAAATATTGACTTTTAGTGGCTAAACTAAGTAAAATTTAAAAAATTACTCAGTCAAATTAATGATATATGAACATCAAAGAATTATCAAAATGGGCTGATGATCAGGTTTTTCATCAAACAGGAAACCGTCTTAGTTCATTGCAAAAGTCCATATTAGAAGGTGTTTTACAATATCAAGATTTTTGCGAAATTAAGGATAATAATGGATATAGTTATGATCATATAAAAAGAGAAGGTGCAAAATTATGGAAACTTCTATCTGAAGCGTTTAAAGAAGATATTAAACAAAGTAATGTTCGTTCTATTTTAGAAAATAAAGCTGCATCTACTATCTACAATTTTGTTAATTCTCTGAGCAGTAATACTATTAGTAATAGTCAGGTAAATATTTGTAGAAATAAATATCAATCTTTAGAAGATATACAAAATCAATCATCTTATTCGCAAAACCCAACCCCCAGAATTGACCTAACAAAAGCACCAGAATTAAACTATAAATATGGTCGCAATTCAGAAATTTCTACCCTGAAAGAATGGATATTAGAAAATCACACTAGACTAATTACAATTTATGGATTAAGTGGAATTGGTAAAACCGCATTAACCCTGAAATTAATCTCCGAAATTCAAACAGAATTTGATTATATTATTTATCGCAGTCTTGATAATCTTCCTAAATTAATAACTCTTAAAAATGAACTTAAACAATTTTTTTGTCAATCACAAAACCCATTACCTGAAATCATAGATTATTTTCGTTTATCTCGTTGTTTAGTAATCATTGATGACGTGGATAATATTTTTCAATTTGGTAACTTAGCAGGTCAATATTTAACAGAATATAAAGATTATAGTAAATTTTTTCAACAAATTGCTACCTCATCTCATCAAAGTTGTTTAATTTTGATTAGTTCAGAGAAACCCCCAGATATAGAAACTTTAGAAATTGAAAATAAACACACAAAAACATTATATCTTCAAGGTTTAGGAGAAGATGCTAAAGCAATTTTCAAAGAAAAAGGTTTAAAAGATGAGGATAAATGGGATGAATTAATAAAACTTTATCAAGGTCATCCTGGTTGGTTAAATATCATAATATTAACTATAATAGAATTTTTTAATGGTAAAGTTTCCCTATTTTTAACAGATAAAGATGATCTATTTTTAGGTGATATAGAAGCACTTTTAGAAAATCATTTAGAACGTTTATCAGAATTAGAAAATAAGGTTATTAACTGGTTAGCAACACAAAATAAACCTATAGGTATTTTTCAAAAGCCTGCTGATATTGAATTATCAAACGCTAGATTTTTGCAAATCATACAATCTTTAACACGACGGTGCTTAGTAGAAAAAGTGTTAGGAGAAGAGGGAGTAAAATTTCAGTTAAATTCTTTATTTAAAGCATATTTGAACATAAAATAAATATACTTTTTAAATAACATTCCTAATTTCAACTTCCTATTTTCTCTATGTTTACAAAAAAACAGAAAAATACGTGAATATACGTTTGTGTATCAGCAGGGCTTATATTTAAATATATTCAATAGCATTTTTAGTACCTATTCTATTCAAGTTAATAACATATTAAAATATGGCAAAACCAAGGTATGAAGGTTATAGCGACAAAACTCCTACAAAATGCGTGCGCGAAAAATTCGGAGATACCAATGTTTACGCCCAAAATGCTAAATCACTGCTAACGAAAGCCACTGGGTTTATTGCTGCTTATGACTTTACTCTCAATCCTTATCGGGGTTGTCAATATGGTTGTAGTTATTGCTATGCTGCTGCATTTAGTCCTAATTCTCAAATGCGTCAAGACTGGGGAAAATGGGTAATTTATAAAGAAAATGCTGCGTCAGTTTTAGCAAAAGAATTAGAAACTTGGTATCGCAAAAATCCCAATCAACCTCCTAGAATTTACATGAGTAGTGTAACAGATCCTTATCAACCTTTGGAGTCTAAATATCAATTAACTCGCAGGTTATTAGAGGTAATGCTTGATGTGAGAGATAACGGTTATGCAACTCCAAATTTAGTAATTCAAACTCGCAGTCCTATTATTACTAGAGATATTGATTATTTACAAAGGTTTCAACGGTTGCGAATTAATATGAGCATTCCCACAGGTAGCGAAGCTGTGAGAAGAGATTTTGAACCCCGTTCTCCTAGTATTAAAGCCAGACTAAATGCTATAGCTAAAATTAAACAAAGTATTGATATTTTTAAAGGTTTTATTCCTAAACTTTCTATTACAATTACACCTTTACTACCAACATTAATAACAGATGAAGATGCTTTTATTAAGAAATTAGCTATTGCAGATAGAGTAGTAATTCAAGATTTTCATCCTAACAATAATCGTTCTTTAGTCGCAGGAACTCGTCAAGAAGCTGAAGAAATTAAACAAAAGTATGCTTGGTGGTATGATTCTGAGAGATTTAGTTATCAGAGATTTAAAAAAAAGTTAGTCTCTCAGCTTCCAGGTGTAGAAATAAAAGAAGGAAAAGACGGGTTTGGTTATGAGTAATTTTATTATTAATTGGTGGAGGAGTCAGCAATTTAAATCAGCATTAAAACGTGGGGATATCCGAAGTGCTGTACAAATTTTGCAAGAGATTCAAAAATCAGGAGCAAGTTTTTCATGGTTAGAGAAATTATTTAGAGATAAACTGCAACTTGAACGAATTTCCCAGGAATATAAACGCGAAACCACCAATTTAAGAAAACAAATAACAGAAGCAAAAGAATCAAAATCTCATCTGTTATTAAATCCAGATGCAGAATTTATCAAGTATATATATCAAGCTTTTAAATTAGTGCAGCATGATGAATATAAACTCCAAGTGACAGGAATTGATGAGCCTACATTTGATGATTTTGAAGTTAGACTAGTGGAATATCTTCAAGAAGAATTTAGTAAAATTCCTGAACAACAATTAGTAATTAAATTAGAAGATGCTGTTGAGGATATTACTAGCTTAAAAATAGGAAAAGATCCAGACTACCGTTTTAGTCTGACTCCTCATGTCTACTTTATGAAATATTTTTTAGAAAATGTCTATTGTCTCTATTTAGCATGGTTTTTAATTTATCAGGATGATTTGCTACCAACTAAATTGAATATTCTTGATATTGCTGCTGGACCTGGAACAACAGCTTATGGTTTGGCTTTATTTCTCCAAAGTTGTAGCAGCTTTTTTAATATTCCCCAAATGCACGTATCCTATTATTCTTTAGAAAAACAAGACGCTTTCCAGTATCGAGGACTTCAGTTTTGGAGAAGATATATTGAATCGCGTATTACTCCCATAAATACTTATTTTCGCTTTGTGACTAACGACATATTTACCTGGGATGAAAAATCTAATAATATCCCCAAAAAGTTTTTTGATTTTATAGTTATTTCCCATTGTTTCTTCGCAGATAATACAAAAAGGATTCAAGCTCATTATATATATAAAGAAATATTTGCTGATAGCTTAAATGATCAAGGGTATGTACTATTAATTATCCAAGATAAGAAACTATTCAAGGCTTATGATACTGTTAAACTTGAAGATAAAGAAAAGGAAAGAATTTTGGTTAACCAATTTATTGGTGAGATGGGATTAGAGTTAGTTTGGTATAGATATCTAACATCTACCGATTCAAGAAAACCTTTATCAAGTGGTGAGTTTGGTAAATTTGCTCAAGAAACATTACCTAAACAACTACAGATGAGTTTAATACTTCAGCAGTATCTTGATCAAAAATATATATCATGTTACACATTAGATGATTATGTAATATTGGCTAAAAAATAGGAATTTAATAATTAATATTAATAAGAGTATAATTAATAATGTTTTTTATGGAGACGTTATCTACAACGTCTCTACAGGTTTCAACTATATTAATAACTATTCTTTTAGTAATTTCTTGAACCACAGTAACTACTACCGTATTTCCCAATAAATCAAATGCTTTATTAATAGGTAAATTGATTTGATAATCTTCAGGAAAACCAAATAATCTCAATCCTTCTCTAATCGTTAAACATCTTAATCCTTTACCATCTACTACCGCTAATTTCTGCATATCCGTAGCTACTAAAGTTGGTGCGATATCATGAGGATTAAGGATTTTATTAATGGGAAAACTGAGTTTACCAACTATAATATTATATCCTTTCGGTAAGTCAAGCCTATATTCTCGTTTTTTGACTTTTTTACCATCTTTATTTACAACTTCCTGAATATCTTTAGGATGTTCATATTTTAGATAACCTTTATTTGCTAAATCATCTAACATTTGTTTTAAATTTTTATGTTGATAAAAAGTTTCAATTTCATCTAAAGTTAACGGTATTCCGTCCATCCATTGAATACCTTTTTTAGCAGACCAATTTTTCCTTCTTCTCTGTTTTAACAACAAATTCAATAGTTCTTTTTGTTCTAAGCTGACATTTCCTTTTAATTCTAAATCCCAACTATGAATATTATCTTCTCCTCCTCTTTTGTCTTTAATAGATTTTCCGTAAAGTTCATCAACAGAATATTGTGCTAATAACTTTTTCACAAAATTGGTTTCTAAAGTGGGACAACCTGTTTCCAAAATATCTGATAAAACAGGTTTATCTTTTTTGGTATTTTTTAAAGAAATAGGATTTGTTTTAGTTCCAGTTATATACACTCTTTTTCTATCTTGAGGAATTCCAAAATCTTTAGCATTCAAAACCTCACAGGTTACTCGATAATCTAATTCTTCTAACTTCCTTAAAATAGTTGCTAATGTTCTACCATCATCATGTTTAACTAAACCTTCTACATTTTCCAATAAAAATCCGAAGGGTGATTTATCTTTTAAAATTCGTTCAATTTCAAAAAATAAAGTTCCTCTCGTATCTAAAAATCCTTGTCTAGTTCCCGCACTACTAAAAGGTTGACAGGGAAACCCAGCTAATAAAATATCAAAATCGGGAATTTCTGCACTAGAGATTTCTGTAATATCACCCCATATTTTAGCTTCAGAAAAGTTTTGTTGATAAACTTTAATTGCTGTAGATTTAATTTCTGACGTAAAAACACATTCGCTTTTAATTTCTAAAGATTTACAGGCTTGTTCTAAGCCTAATCTCATTCCTCCAATTCCTGCAAATAAATCAATAAATTTAATGGTGGTAGACATTGTTAGCCATTAATATCAACAAATAATTTATATATTAACATAGTATGTATATTTTACTAACAATAAATCAGGGATATTAAATCAATGAAATTACTACAAAATATCCCTTTTAACGTCATGATAGAGATCAACTTTAGTTGGAGAATCACTGATTTGCTGCCAACAATGCTATAAGATTTTTTAAAATATCGTTTTCTTCCTTCCTAATAGCGTCTAGTCGATGCAAAAGCTTTGTTATTTCCTGCTTTGTATCTGATGCATCAGAAATAGCGGCATTTAATTCTAAATTATTCTCTGCTGTTGGCTTAATCTTTAACCATGAAAATAGTAACTTGGATATAGTTTTAAAACACAGATGAAACAGTGCATAAATCAGCTTAATAGGAGTTTTAAATGTGAATAACAAACCTTGATCAAGGATACGGCTAAATAATTGGAATATTTTCCACACTAAATAAAGGGATAAAAATATGATCACAATGCTAATAATTGGGTGATTAATTGCTAAAAGCAGTGATTTCATTACCCAGGAAATTGTAGGATGATCATTAATCCAAGTTGTCATAGCATCCCATTGATGATTTAGAAAATTATTGCTAGCATTTTCCATTGCTGTAGAAGCCGCATTAGTCACATTTTCTGCTTTTTGTAGTGTATTCTCAAGGGTAGTTTTAGTGTTTGCAAATGTTTGTAATACGGAATTTTCAGCTTGTTTAGCAGTTTCAGCAATACTATCAATTGTATGATCAATTGCAGTGGATGTAGTCGTAGTTAAAGCATCTTTAACTTGAGTTGCTGTTCGTGTTACATTTGTAGCTGTTTCAGTGATTTTATTAACTGCTTTTCCTGTAGAATCACTAACTGTAGTTGCTACACTTTGCACTGTTTCAGTGAAAGATTGATTTGCTTTTTCTGCTGTTTCTGAAAAATTAATCAATGATTTATTAGTGACTTCCGTAAATGTATTAACAGTTTTTCCGGTTGTGTCTGTTACAAAATTTTTTGTATTTTGCAAGCTTTGGGAAACTGCGTCTGTTATGGGAGATAAGTTGCTAGTATTGACTATATTTAGCATAATCTACTCATCAATATTGGTCTTCATCATTACATACTAACACAAGCCTAAAAAGCACTTGTAAAATGTAGTAAATATGTAAATATGTAAATAGCTCCAAAAAACTTACAGCGAATTTCATCTCGGTGAGGTACACTCGTGGCGGGTAAGATACCCACCCCACAAGATTTTGATCATTTATGTATGGTTGTACCTCATATACCGACAATCTGCTGTAATGATTGATTACATTCTGGGTGATTTGGTCATGTACGGTAGGTAATATCTACCATACCCATACTTTTAAAAATCAAATTTGATCATTTCTCAAAACATTCACAACGAACTAGCCATTAATGGTGCATAAACTACACTACCATCGACTCTTCGCATAAATTCTTTAGCCAGTTCCATCATGACTTCATGTGCATCACCATATTTTTGTTTATAGGTTAATGGATGATGAAAATCTAAACCTTCAGCAATTTTCGCTCTTTCTGGTATTCTTGTTGCAAAGGTTGGCGGAAAAAAGGGATTAACAATAATAAAATTCAAATTGTGTGTTTGGGAAACAGTCCCATTATAACGGGAAATCAACGTACCAATCGGACTAATTTTATGTTCGTAATCTTTTTTAAATTGTTCAATTTGTTCTAACAAAAGTTCTAAACCGTGAATTGACATTCGGCTGGGTACACAAGGAATTAAACAGAAATCACTAGCATAAAAAGCACTTTTGATCACATTATTAATACTCGGCGGACAATCTATTAAAATGTAATCGTATTTTTCTATTAAAGGATTGATAATGTTATGTAGAATTGCCACTGCATTAGCTGGTAAGTATTCCTGAACTTCAAATAATCTGGGACTACTAGGAATTAAATGCAGACAATTAAATGAGTTTTTATTTCTGACGTTAGAAACTTCCTCTTTGACTATAAATTTTTCACTATTACCCTGTTCCAAAAAATATTCAGCATTCTTCAACAGAAAAGGTAATGTTAATCCCTTGTTGTTATATTGCCATTCCCAGACTTCTTCTGACATCAGTGCGCTAGTGAGGTTACTTTGGGGATCTAAGTCAATAACGAGTATCCGTTTACCATACATGGTATCGCCGGCTAAATACTCTGCTAAGGCCATGACGATGGTAGTTTTGCCAACTCCACCCTTGAGGTTGCAAACACTAATTATTTTAGCTGTCATAGTTTTTGGTAGATGGACACATTGCAAAGGATATAATTCTATTTTGGACTGAAAGTGTACAAAAGTAACGGATGAATATTTGATTTTATTAATTTATGAAACTCTTGAATTAAGAGAATAATCATTAATGTTAGATTGCAAATAAGAGCAAAATTCCTATTTATCAATGACTTGTAACACCCAAATAGCAAAAGGTTGGCACGGTAAACTTCATTTAGTTTATGCTAAACGCGACAATTCCACCCAATTAATTTACAACCACAACCAAGCACCTTTTAAGATTCAACGCCCCTTTTACCCAGAAGGACAAGAAGTTTGCCATAGCGTCATTTTACACACGGCTGGGGGCATTGTGGGGGGCGATCGCTTAACTTCACAAATTCACCTCCAAGCGGATACTCAAGTATTAATTACTACTGCTGCTGCCAGTAAAATATATCGCAGTAACGGTTTACCAGCAAGACAAACTGTAAATATCCAAGTTGATGCTGGTGCTTGTTTGGAATATTTACCCCAAGAAACTATTTTGTTTGACGGTGGGGTTTATCGGCAAGATTTGCGGGTAGAATTAGGTACAGGAAGCAGCTTTGTAGGGTGGGAAATTACGAGATTAGGAAGAACAGCGAGAGGAGAGAAATTTATAGAAGGAGAAATGCGATCGCACACGGAAATCTGGCAAAATAATATCCCGTTATGGATTGATAGACAATATTTACCCGGTAACGAGGAAGTATTTCACAGTCCCCACGGGTTAGCAGGAAAACCTGTTATTGGTAGTTTTGTTTGGGTCGGTTTTCCTATATCCCCGGAAATTATTAAACAAGTACGTTCTTTAATTATGCAAAACTCCGATACTGGGGTAACTAGGTTAGAACATGGATTTTTGTGTCGATATCGTGGTAATTCTACATCTGAAGTGAGAACTTGGTTTACAAATATTTGGCAAATGTTACGAGTATCGTTGTTAAATCGTGGTAATTGTATACCTAGAGTCTGGCAGATTTAAAATAATTAGGAGACAGAGAAATGCATCTGACACCACAAGAAAAGGATAAATTATTAATTTTTACCGCTGCTTTAGTAGCAGAAAGACGGAAAGAAAGAGGTTTGAAATTAAATTATCCTGAAGCGATCGCCTATATTTCATCTGCTATTTTAGAAGGAGCAAGGGATGGAAAAACTGTAGCAGAATTGATGAGTCATGGCACGACCTTATTAACTCGTGATGATGTCATGGAAGGTGTACCAGAAATGATTTATGAAGTCCAACTAGAAGCCACTTTTCCTGATGGGACAAAGTTAGTAACAGTACATAATCCGATTAGATAATTCTCACGCAAAGACGCAAAGGAGCAAAGTTATGATCCCAGGTGAAATTATTACCCCAGCAGGTGAAATTGAACTGAACGCAAATCGTCCTACTACTAAATTAATAGTAGCAAACACAGGAGACAGACCGATTCAAGTTGGTTCACACTTTCATTTTTATGAAGTCAACAACGCCCTTAATTTTGACAGAGAAAAAGCGAGAGGAATGAGATTAGATATCCCCGCAGGAACAGCCGTAAGATTTGAACCAGGAGACGAAAAAGAAATTATATTAATTCCCCTAGTTGGTAAACGCCAAATCTACGGATTCAACAACAAAATTGACGGAAACCTCTAAAATTCTCTCTGCGCCTGGAGCGCCTCTGCGTGATAATAAAAAGGATAAAAATATGCCCTACAAAATGAACCGCCGCGCCTACGCCGAAACCTACGGACCAACAGTAGGTGATAAAATTAGATTAGCAGATACCGAATTATTTATAGAAGTAGAACAAGACTTCACAACCTACGGTGACGAAGTAAAATTTGGTGGGGGAAAAGTCATCAGGGATGGCATGGGACAATCTCCAATTTCTAACGCTGATGGTGCAGTAGACTTAGTTATTACTAATGCTTTAATTCTCGATTGGTGGGGAATTGTTAAAGCAGATATTGGCATTAAAGACGGTAGAATTTACAAAATTGGTAAAGCCGGAAATCCCTATATTCAAGACAATATAGATATCATTATTGGACCGGGAACGGAAGCTTTAGCCGGCGAGGGAATGATTCTCACAGCGGGAGGAATAGATACCCATATCCATTTTATTTGTCCCCAGCAAATTGAAGTAGCTATTGCTTCCGGTATTACCACGATGATCGGTGGCGGAACAGGCCCAGCTACAGGTACAAATGCCACAACTTGCACTCCTGGTCCTTGGAATATTTACCGAATGCTACAAGCCGCTGATGCTTTCCCTGTGAATTTAGGATTTTTAGGAAAAGGTAATACCAGTCAACCCCAAGGACTGATAGAACAAATTGAAGCCGGGGCAATGGGGTTAAAACTCCATGAAGACTGGGGAACAACTCCTGCAACTATTGATACTTGTTTAACCGTCGCTGACGAATATGATGTACAAGTAGCAATTCACACCGATACATTGAACGAAGCTGGTTTTGTGGAAGATACCATCGCCGCTTTTAAACATCGTGCTATTCACACCTACCACACTGAAGGCGCTGGGGGAGGACACGCACCGGATATTATCAAAGTCTGTGGACAAACCAACGTTTTACCATCTTCCACCAACCCCACCCGTCCTTACACCGTCAACACCTTAGATGAACATTTAGATATGTTGATGGTGTGTCATCATCTTGATGCCAGTATTCCCGAAGATGTGGCTTTTGCTGAGTCGCGTATTCGGAGAGAAACTATTGCTGCTGAAGATATTCTGCATGATTTAGGCGCGTTTAGTATGATTGCTTCTGACTCCCAAGCAATGGGGCGTGTCGGTGAGGTAATCATTCGGACTTGGCAGACATCACACAAAATGAAGGTACAACGTGGAAGTCTTGCTGGTGATAGTAATGCAGACAATTTACGGGCTAAAAGATATGTAGCTAAGTACACAATTAATCCAGCTATTACTCATGGTATTTCTAAATATGTGGGTTCTGTGGAAGCGGGAAAAATCGCCGACTTATGTTTATGGAAACCTGCGTTTTTTGGTGTCAAACCAGAAATGGTTATTAAAGGGGGCATGATTGCTTGGTCACAGATGGGTGATGCTAATGCTAGTATTCCCACGCCTCAACCTGTACACTCCCGTCCTATGTTTGGCAGTTTTGGCGGTGCGCGTCATGCTACCTCATTAACTTTTGTCTCTCAAGCAAGTTTAGAAAGGGAAATTCCCCAAATGTTAGGTTTGAAAAAATCAATTGTTGCTGTTTCGGGAACTCGACAAATTACTAAACGAGATATGAAATTAAATGATGCTTTACCTGATATTGAAGTAGATCCAGAAACTTATGAAGTTCGCGCAGATGGAGAATTATTAACCTGTGAACCAGCAACGGTTTTACCAATGGCACAAAGATACTTTTTGTTTTAGGTTATAACTGAACAAAATCACCATGATTGCAAAAAATAAACGTAGCGGTAAAATCCTAGTTGTAGACGACTCTCCCGATAATATTTTTCTCGTCAAAACCATTTTGGAAGCAGAAGGATATACAATTAGTAGCGCCAAAAATGGGGCTTCAGCACTCTCCAAACTGGAAGCATCACCCTATGATTTAGTATTACTAGATTTAATGATGCCGAAAATGGATGGCTATGAAGTCACCAGACGCATTCGTCAGGAAATGAAGTTACAACAATACATCCCCATTCTTCTAATTACTGCCTATGATACAGCCAACTTAGCCCACGGATTAGACTTAGGTGCTGATGACTTTATCCGCAAACCTGTCAGTGTAGACGAACTGTTGGCCAGAGTGCGATCGCTAATTCGACTCAAACACAGCATAGATGAACGTGATGAAATTGCCCTGCAACGTCAAGATTTTGTTTCCCGTCTTACCCATGACTTACGCACTCCCCTAGTAGCAGCAGATCGGATGTTGATGTTACTTCTACAAGGTGCTTTAGGGAATTTATCACCACAAATGCAGGAAGTTATTACTGTTATGGCACGTAGTAATACCAATCTGCTTTCTTTGGTTAATACCTTATTAGAAGTTTATCGTTTTGAAGCAGGACGCAAAACTCTGGTATTTCAACCAGTTAATCTTAGTCAGTTGCTGACAGAAATATCTGGAGAATTAACCCTCCTAGCACAAGAAAAATCACTAGCCATAAATTGCGATTTTTCTGATGATTTAAACACAAAAACTCTCAGGGGCGATCGCTTAGAATTACATCGCCTTTTTACTAATCTGATCGGTAACGCTATTAAGTTTACAAATTCTGGTTCAGTTACTCTTCGTCTCTATTTCCAACCCAATATTAATAATATCATTACCATTGAAGTCGCAGATACAGGTGTTGGTATTCCACCTCAAGAAATATCAACTTTATTTGAACGATTTCATTCAGGTAATCACAAACTTTCTGGTAGTGGCTTAGGACTCTATCTTGCACGTCGCATTGTCACAGCACATCAAGGAACTATTAGCGTTAATTCTGAATTAGGTAAAGGTAGTATTTTCACTATTTATTTACCAGTTAAGCAATAAATATTGAACATTAATAATTACCATGATTAATGAAGATTCAATTAGTGATACCCTGAAACAACAACGCAGTTATTTTGCTACTAATCAAACTAAAGAAATTGATTTTCGTCGGCAACAACTCGCAACCCTTAAACAATTAATTATTGATCATGAACCCGCAATTATTCAAGCATTACAAGCAGATTTACATAAACCCGAACTTGAAGCTGTAACTTCAGAAATTATCTTAGCTTTAAAAGAAATAGAATTAGCCATCAAAAGTCTCAAAAATTGGACTAAACCTCAAAAAGCAGCAGTTCCTTGGCAATTATTACCAGCTTCAGCCCAAATTCAACCAGAACCCCTGGGAATAGTGTTAATTATTGGTGCTTGGAATTATCCATTTCAGTTAGTAATTGTACCTTTAATTGGGGCGATCGCTGCTGGTAACTGCACCATTCTCAAACCTTCAGAAATTGCCACCCATACCTCCCATCTTATTGCTGAACTTATTCCTAAATATTTTCATTCAGATTATATTTCTGTATTTACAGGAGGTATAGAAACCAGTCAAAAACTACTCTCAGAAAAATTCGACCACATCTTTTTTACAGGTAGCACCCATGTAGGAAAAATTATCATGACTGCTGCTGCTAAAAATCTCACACCTGTTACCTTAGAATTAGGTGGAAAAAATCCCTGTATCGTCGATATTGATATTCATTTAGAACATACAGCAAGAAGAATTATTTGGGGTAAATTTATCAACGCTGGACAAACTTGTATCGCTCCAGACTATATTTTAGTTAACACAAAAACCAAAGATCAATTATTAATTAATTTGAAAAAATGCCTCAAAGAATTTTATGGCGACCATCCAGAAAAAAGTCCAGATTATGCCAGAATCATCAATCAAACCAACTTTGATAGATTGGTGAATTTACTAAAAAATAGTGAAATTATTATTGGTGGAGAAACTAACCTAAGTGAATTATATATTGCTCCAACAATCATCAATAATGTTTCATTTGCAGATGAAATTATGCAATCAGAAATTTTCGGTCCTCTCCTCCCAATAATTGAATATACAGATATTTCAGAAGCCATTACTTGGATTAATTCTCAATCAAAACCATTAACTTTATACTTATTTTCTCAAAACAAAAACCTCCAACAAAAAATCTTACAAACAACTTCATCTGGTGCAGTTTGTCTCAACGAAACCGTCATTCATTTTACTGTACCATCTCTACCATTTGGAGGTGTGGGTAATAGTGGTATTGGTAGTTATCACGGTAAAGCCAGTTTTGACACTTTTTCCCATTACAAAAGTGTTCTCAAAAATCCCTTTTGGATAGATATCAAATTAAGATATGCTCCCTACAAAGGCAAATTATCAATATTAAAGCAACTGTTTAAGTTTTGATGAACAATTCAAATAATTACGTAAGTATAGACGTTGAGCCGAAACCTATGTACAGGAGTAAAACTATATTCTAATTTGATCAATAAACATACAAGCTAAATCAACCTGCGCGGTTTGTTGGATAAAGTCCACGCAGGTGGACTTGGTTTGTGTAGTAGCGAATTATATTCGCCTTTATATTCTTTTCCTTTTCCTCAGCCAGATATTATGACTCTTCTTCTTCTTCTTCTTCAGCAGTTGGATAGACGAAATTAGAACGTCCAGACAAAATTGATTTACCGAGAGAGAGAGCTTTCTGAGCTTCAACCACAGCCTTGTGTGTCCAGGTAGCGCGGCGTTTGTCTCGTTTGGATTTGGATGTTTTCTTCTTGGGAACAGCCATGATAGCGGATATCGTGATTCTTGACAACCTTTTTATTTTAGGCCATCAATTGACATCAGAATGATATTTCAGTCAGGAATCAACTGAAATTTTTGACACTTGTAGCAGTTAGTTGTTTAAAACTCATGTTAGACAAAGATTCCAGCATTTTAGATTCCCTTTATTCCCGCTGTTATCGCTTTTCTCTGGGTGGTTGTGCTGGTTGCGTTCCCGGAGAGGGAAAAGTTCCGGTAGCTGGAGGAGTCCCAGTAGCCGGAATTATCTGTTAATCAAACAATAGTAGCGATTGCACCATTTTGAAGTAAGTCGCCCAACGTTGGGGATCCGGACGTTGTTTCCATTGCAAACGACTCACATCTAAAGCTAAAACCTGGGCAATCATCCCCTGATTTTGTGCAGTGACAATCACAGAAACCTCTGTAACTAAAATATCTTGGTCAAAACTGCGTTGAGCAGCTGCCCTAGCTATCGCTTCTGCTCTTCGCAAAATAGTTTCATAGGTTTCTTCTGGCAGACGTTCAATAGCTAAGTCAACTCTAGCAGTATAAGCTTGTACAACTTGGGGGGAGATCGCTTCCGTAGCCAACCAGAGAGGAAAAGCCAACAAAAGCCAACATCCAGACTGAAGTATCCGGATTTTCCTGCCAAATTGGCCAATAAATGAAAAGGGGATGATTGATGATGATTGTTGAGTGTAAATCCTGCTCATAAACTTGTAGCTCTCCTAAATGATGACTCATCATTTTAATCGAATGCAAGTATTTTCCGACATCTTAACGTCATAAGAACTACTTTAAACAAGCAAACAAAAACCGACAAAGAGCGGGATGGTAAATTACTGGGCGATCGCAATTGGCATCAATCAATATGAATTATTTCAACCTTTAAGCTGCGCTCAAAACGATGCTGAGGCACTAAAGGAATTTCTGGTGACAGAAGTAGGTTTTTTGCCCCACAACTGCCTACTGATGACAAATACTTCACCACCAATAGGGGAAAGAACCTCTTACCCAACTAAAAACAATATTCTCTCTGTGTTGGAGGAACTAGCAGCAACATCTTGGCAACCAGAAGACTATCTATGGTTTTTCTTCAGCGGTTATGGTGTCAACCATAGTGACAAAGATTACTTAATGCCAGCAGACGGTGATCCCGAACAGGTTGGAGAAACTGGCATAGAAGTGCAACAACTGATGCACAGTTTCCAAGCTGCCAAGTTGAATGTATTACTAATATTCGATATCAACCGCGCTTTTGGCACACAAGCCGATGCCCCCGTGGGTGAAGAAATTATCGACATCGCCAAAGAATTACAAATGGCCGTCATGCTTTCTTGCCAACCAGAGCAATTTTCCCACGAAAGCAGCGAACTAGGTCACGGATTTTTTACAGCAGCATTATTAGCAGCTTTACGTTCTGGTAAAGGTGGCAGCTTAACAGATTTAGAAACCTATCTCAGTTCCCTCACCCCAGAACTGTGTCAACATCACTGGCGACCTATTCAAAATCCCATCACCATCATTCCCGACAAGCCGCCAGCTATTTTGCCAATTTTGACCTTAGATAACGACCCTGAAGCCGAGCAACTGATTTTTCCTGAAGAAAACTTTGCCGTTGCTACTCCCCTAGTGGGAGAAAAAGAGTCTCAAAATGCCACTACAGAAAGAGCTTGGTGGGGAGAAAATAAAACCGCAGAAACTACCCTCAGCAAGACTTCTTCCGCAGTTGTTCAGTCTTTCGGTGAATCAGTCACCAAGTCAAATGTAGATAATTATCAAATACTGGCAACTTCACCAGAATTAAATACAGGGGCTAGATTTATCCCCTCCGCTGCTAAAGACTACGCCAAGCCTTCAACTCCGGCACACATCCCCATTTGGCAACAATTTATTTTATGGGGGGGAAGTAGCATGGCTATAGTAGCTTTAATTACTACCTTTGTTCTCCGCAATCAATCTAGTTTTCGTTTCAACAAGTTTTCAACGTCCCTAAATACTACTACTCGCAACTCGGAATTTTCCCAGAGTTTACCCCCTGTTTCTTCCCCTGTGGAAACCATTCCACCACCAAGCACTCCTGTAGTAGAAACATTCCGCCGCAACGTCTCTACCCAAAAGCGTAACCAAGCAATTTTGGAACTAGGAAAAATGTCCCTTAGCCCCACAAAAGCCAGTGATTTGAGTCAGGCCATTGCCACTACTCAAAAAATTCAACCCGATGAACTGCTTTATCAACAAGCACAGGAGAATATTCAGGTTTGGAGTCAAATGATTTTAGATTTAGCCCAGGAACAGGCTAAACAAAGAGAGTATGGGGATGCCATCACTACTGCGGCATTAATTACTCAAAACACCAGGCTTTATCCCCAAGCACAAACAGAAATTGAAAAATGGCGACTGGAAGCCAAGCAGTATATCAGTAATCAAACTTTGTTAGATGCGGCAAACGCTCTAATTCGACCAGGACAAGCTTCTACTTATAACCGTGCCATTGAGGTAGCTAAAAAAGTCCCACCAGGACAACCAGGCTTTGAAATTGCCCAAACATCTATTAATCAATGGAGTGAGGATATTTTAAACTTGGCTAAAAATCGGGCTGCACAAGGAGAATTCACCGCAGCTATTGAAACCGCTGCTTTGATTCCTGAACTCACAGCCGCTTATGAAGACGCTCAAGATGCGATTCAAAAATGGCGCAGTAACAAGAATCAGGTTAAAGGCTAATTGGCAGAATCAATCTGAAAATCCCCGATTTCTTGGAGAAGTCGGGGATTTTCTGGTTCACAAATAAGAGTATGACCTACTGTATATAGACTTATTTAGCAATACTGTGAAATATCTTCGCCGCATTCATCAGCTAAATAACACATTGCACGAAATCTTAAACTTACAACCTCTTCATACAAAGGGTTGAGTTTGCACATTGGCGGAATGTGAAACAGAGTTTTACCAAATAATTTGACATCACGCTCAAAAGGACATTGAGCCGGAATTAATTGACACAACCAATGAGCAAATTGGCGATCGCCTACTTTTAAATTATCCAACCACTGTCGCAAAGGACGCAAAAAACCCCAACCAGACGGGGAATGAGAAGCTTGTAACTGGGTGACATCAGCCTTTTTCGTCTCTGCTTGATGGAGCGATACCCAGCTTGCGAAAAAAATCTTTTTGGTGGTACTTTCAAACACCTTCATGGTTACTCCTCTCTTTATATGAGGGTATTCACCTTACCGATGAATATACAATATGACAATTACTCTGTCCGGGAGAATGGTATTCTGACGGAAATTCTGGAAAAAGTGCGAGTAGCCACTTCAAATCAGAACCTGTGTGTTACTACGTCAAGTTAAACTCAATTTCCCCAAAATGGGTACTCTCGTCAGCTAATCTTTTTGATAACTTGACACACTTTAAATTCTAATGAAGACCTCTATCTTTGGACGGGTTTGGCTGTAACCGTTACAAAACTTAATATATCTGAGGATTATCTGTATACTGGATCACTATAAATGCTGTTTATCTAGGATTTAGGGCAGTGATTATGCTGCAAGTTGCTATTTAGACTGTATTAGGACTGACTTGCTTGAGGTTACACCGTTTTACATTTTTGGTTTATAAACAAATTGTTCTTAAAGCCAAACAAAAACGCAAAGATGCCTAATAACACCTTTGCGCCTTTGCTTCTTTGCCTCTTTGCGCGAAATAAATCTTAAGAAGCCACAGCAGTAGAACGAGTACGTCGTCTTCTACCATCAGAAACCTTCACAGCAGGTTCTGGCGGTTCATCAGGAATTTGCATCAACAAAGTCAAAGATGGTTGACATTGCAACTCCCGACGAAGAGAACGGGCTAATTCTTTTTCTAAAGTGCCTTGCAAACCACCCCAATCTATATCATTTGCTTCGCTTCCCGTCACAAATTCTGACCAGCGGACACTGAGAATTTCCTCAATGCGTTGCTGTACCCATTTTAGTAACAGCGATCGCTCAATACTTGTCACCACACCCTGGATATGAATTTCTGGTTTCGCCAACAGTTTACCATTCCAATCAATGGCAGCAGCAATAGTCACCAGTCCTTCTGAAGCCATGCGTTGGCGTTCTTGCAGGACTTTTGAACTCACCATCCCTGAACTTGTGGTATCAACCAGTTCAATTCCTGATGGAACTTTACCCGCCACACGGATCGAGTGTTCTGTTAGTTCAATCACATCCCCATTCTGAATGATGATCATGTTCTCAGCGGGAATACCCATACTCTGAGCCGTTTCCGCGTGTTTCACTAACATCCGGTGTTCACCGTGGAATGGAACAAAGAACTTGGGACGAGTTAAAGCAATCATCAGCTTTTGCTCTTCTTGACAGCCGTGGCCAGAAACGTGAACACCTTTATCACGACCATAGACCACTTTTGCCCCCTGCATCATCAATTTATCAATGGTGTTAACCACCGCAATGGTGTTACCAGGAATAGGGTTAGCAGAGAAAACTACCGTATCTCCTTCCCGAATTTTAATGTGGGGATGTTCTTTATTAGCAATCCGAGTCATGGCTGCCATTGTTTCACCCTGGGAACCAGTAGTGAGAATCAGCACATTTTGATCCGGCAGTCCACGAATAGTATGCAACGGTTGGAACAGGCTATCTTCACATTTGATATAACCTAAATTCCGGGCATGGGCGATCAAATTCAGCATCGAACGCCCCACCACTGTAACTACCCGGTTGTGTCTCTTGGCCAAGTCCAAAATCATATTGATCCGATGGACGCTGGAAGCAAAGGTAGTGACAAATAATCGCCCAGTGGCTTGAGAGAATACCCGGTCAAGGTTGGGATAAACGGAACGCTCTGATGGTGTAAATCCTGGAACTTCGGCGTTAGTAGAATCACTTAATAAGCAGAGTACGCCTTTTTCGCCATGTTCCGCTAGGCGTTGCAGGTCAAACTTTTCACCATCGACTGGGGTATGGTCAATTTTAAAATCCCCTGTGTGGATGACTACACCTAATGGGGTATGAATAGCAACCGTAAAACTATCAGCAATTGAGTGGGTGTTGCGGATGTATTCGACAAAGAATGTTTTCCCAATTCTGACCACGTCACGAGGTAAAACAGTTCTTAATTCTGTGCGATCGCGGACTCCAGCTTCTTCCAATTTACCTTCTAGCATCGCCAGTGCCAGTCTCGGTCCATAAATCACCGGGATGTCAAATTGTTTAAGGTGAAAAGCAATTCCACCAATATGGTCTTCATGACCATGAGTAACAATCATGCCTTTAATTTTGTGGCGATTTTCCCGTAGGTATGTTGTATCAGGTAAAACTATGTTTACCCCGTGCATTGCCTCTGTGGGAAAAGCCAGACCTGCATCTAACAGGATGATTTCGTCGTCATACTCAAAAACACAGGTGTTTTTACCTATTTCATGTAAGCCGCCCAAAGGAATAATTTTGAGGGCAGGGTTAGCTTCGTTTTTAACCATTTTCTCCTGGAAATTGTGTTAGTTGTGAATCGGTTGATAGTTAGCGTTTTTGTATGAAAGACAACATCAAATGTCTCTTTAATTCAATGTAAAAACAGCCAATTTTGAGTTCAGATATCCATTTTTTATTGAATAAATAAAAAGCAATTGACACCGTTCCCGTAGCATCTTATAGAGAAGGATTTTTATATCATTCAGTTATTGTTCAGTTGTAGCACAGACGTTTAAATTGCAACTTATCAGCAATTATTACCATTTATTTATAAGTCTCTTTGAAAACCAGCATCTAGCTAGTATCCAACATATTGGCACTTAGACTAAGCTAAGATTGTGCAACACTACTTCTAACTTTTGACAGATTTCTGCGTCAGCTTCCCATAGGGGTAAACGAACTGAACCAACCTCCCAACCTTGAAGTTTTAATGCTTGCTTCACAAGAATAGGATTTGTTGTTAAAAATAAAGCTTTAAACAACGGGAACAGTTGTAGATGAATCTCAGTCGCAATTTCAATTTTGCCGATATTAAAAGCATCAATCATCTGTTTTAGTTGATTACCTACCAGATGAGAAGCTACACTGACTACACCCTTAGCCCCAACTGCTAACAGAGGTAAGGTTAAAGAATCATCCCCAGCGTAAATCTGAAATTCTGCTGGTGTCAAGCGGCGAATTTCACTAGCTTGGTCTAAGTTACCACTGGCTTCTTTAATGCCCACAATATTATCAATTTGTGCTAACTGCACAACTGTTTCTGGACTTAGGTTTTGACCAGTCCGACCAGGGATATTATACAACATCATTGGTAGGTCAGGACAGGCTTGAGCTATCGCCCGAAAGTGTTGATATAATCCTGCTTGTGGCGGTTTGTTGTAATAGGGTACAACTTGTAAAGAACCATGCACTCCTATTTTAGCTGCTTTTTGGGTGGCGGCGATGGCTTCGGTGGTGGAGTTAGAACCACACCCGGCAATTACCTGAGCTTTCCCTGCTACAGCTTGCAATACCTCCACAAACAACTGATACTCCTCGTCCCAAGTTAAGGTAGGAGATTCACCTGTTGTCCCACATACCACTAATGTATCTGTACCATTGTTAACCAAATGTGCTGCTAATTTTCCTGCTACGTCATAGTTAACGTTACCGTCTGCTGTAAATGGCGTAATCATAGCAGTTACAATTGTGCCAAAATCTCCCACCCTTTTTTCACTCCTGATTTTTCATTAGTTATTAGTCATTGGTTATTAGTCATTAGTCATTGGTGAGGAGGTAGAGGAAAGTATGATTACACAAATTACCAATTACCTAACACATCTCCAACTATTTTGTAGTCGATTTTAAGAGATTTTTCTCTATTAATAATTCGGCAATTTGGACAGCATTTAAAGCTGCACCTTTACGAATTTGATCCCCACATAGCCAGAGTTCCAAGCCACAAGGATGAGAAATATCTTGCCGAATTCTGCCGACTAAAACCTCATCCCTGCCACTAGCTTCTATGGGCATAGGAAAATAATTTTTTTGCCAATCTTCTACCAGTTTGACACCTGGAGCATTACTTAAAATTGCTCTAGCCTCATCTGGATTAAAAGGTGTTTCAAACTCTAGGTTAATTGCTTCTGAATGGGCGCGGAGTACGGGAACCCGTACACAAGTGGCAGTAATTCTGATTTCTTGACTACCAAATATTTTCCTAGTTTCGTTGACCATTTTTAGTTCTTCCTCACAATAGCCTAAATCGGTCATTGGGGAATTATGGGGAAATAAATTAAAGGCCAAGGGGTAAGGTAATACTTCAGCTACTGGTGGCTGTCCTTGTAATATAGCATTGGTTTGGGTTTTGACTTCCTCCATTGCTTTAGCACCAGCGCCACTGGCAGATTGGTAAGTGGCAGCTATAATTCTTTTTACGGGTTTTACTTGATGCAGTGGCCATACTGCCAAAGTCATTAAAATGGTTGTGCAGTTGGGATTGGCAATAATGCCTTGATGACTGGCTGCGGCTTGGGGATTCACCTCTGGTACTACTAAGGGTACGTCCGGGTTCATACGAAAGGCGCTAGAGTTATCTATTACCACTGCTCCTTTTTCTACAGCTACTCCCGCCCAGGTTTTGGATGTTCCACCCCCAGCACTGGCCAACACGATATCAACATCATCAAAGGAGCGATCGCCAACTGCCTCAATTAAGATATTTTCTCCTTTAAACTTGAGTGCCTTTCCCGCACTCTTTGCTGATGCTAACAGTTTTAAGTCAGAAATGGGAAAACCCCGGCTTTCTAGCAGTTCCAGTAATTCTGTGCCTACAGCACCAGTCGCACCCAAAATAGCTACACGATAAGATTTTGACAAACTCGACTCCTCCTTTAAGAGGTTACTAAGGGTACTAAAATTTTTTCTCCAGCACAAAATATCTATAAAATGACCGGATCTGGCAATCAAAGGAATTTGAATGCTTAACGAGTTTTTTTCTAATTTATTTAGATATCTATAATATCTAAAACATTTGGATTTTACTTATATTTTTATTTCAGTTGAGCAAAACGCCTAAACCTCATGACAGCGTATTTAGCTGTGTAAATACGGGTGATGAGTTATCTAATCCCACAAGGTTGACAGAATCAATGTTACACCTTTAGCAGCAGAGCTACCATGTTAAAAGGATATCATAGAAGTGAGCAAACTGAGTAGCATTTTCTGTCTAACTGCCTGGTTCTGAGCAACGGATGCCAACCGCCAAAAATTAAGCAGGTTTTGAAGGATTAAAAATAGTTTAAATGAGAAATCCTTAGAAATCGCCTCTAGAAATGCTATCAGTAAAGATATTGCAGTAAAGTTGATAGATGCTATCCATGATCAAAAACCTGTTCAGTATGTAGTCACGTTCCAGATATACCATTTTTAGCATGGTAGTTCCTCTAATTGGGGAAACCCAAAGACCTGATGGCCTCCAGAAATTATAATTGAGGCGATTGTGGAGAAGTTAAAGACAGTGATTAAAATCCTGCTGTTGATTTAAAAAAGCGCCCGTAGACAACAGAGTACATAAGGCAAGTGCGGGATTTTGCCTGTGGACAAGAACCAGCCTTCAGACTTGGTAGAGGCAAAAAGCAAACAGCAAAATACTCTTCATTCTCAGTTTTCGACTGGGAATATGATGTGAGGAATTTGTAGAAGTTTTGTGTTGCAGATCCAGTTAAGAAGGCAAAAGATCCGCTGCTTATGTGTACCCTCAAGATGAAAACACCAAAAAACAGAGACAAAGCATGAAAGTTACCCAGGAAAAACTTGAAAAAAGCCAAATTGGATTAGAAATAGAGATTGCAGCGGAAATTACCCAACAAAAATACGAACAAGTCATTAAAAACTTAAGAGGCAGTGTAAATATTCCTGGGTTTCGCAAAGGCAAAGTACCCCGGCAGATATTATTACAGCGCCTTGGTACCAGTCGCATCAAAGCATCCGTCCTGGAAGAACTAATTCCCGAAATCGTTGAGAAAGCAGTCAAACAAGAAGCCATACCAGCTATTGGTCAACCGCGATTACGCTCATCTTTTGATGATTTGATCAATAATTATCAACCAGGGCAACCCCTCATTATTGCCGCTGCTGTGGATGTGAACCCAGAAATCAATCTCAAACAGTACACAGGTTTCCAAGTCAAAGCCGAGGAGATCAAATACGATCCCACCAGGGTGGATTCAGTGCTGGATCAGGAAAGGCAAAAGATGGCTACCCTCATTCCCGTAGAAGGAAGAGCAGCCCAAATTGGTGATGTGGCCGTAGTTGATTTTCAAGGTGTACTCACCAAAGCTGAAGGTGAAGATGAATCCACAGAACCTACACCCATTCCCGGTGGAGAAGCAACAGATTTTCAAGTCGAGTTACAAGAAGATAAGTTTATTCCTGGTTTTGTCTCTGGGATGGTAGGGATGAACCCTGGAGAAACCAGAGAAATTGCGGCTCAGTTTCCATCTCCTTATGCCAGCCCAGAATTAGCAGGTAAGCCGGCGCTCTTCACAGTGACACTCAAAGAAATCAAGGAAAAAGAACTACCAGAATTGAATGACGACTTCGCCCAGGAAGTAAGTGATTTTGAGACTTTGGCTCAATTACGGGCATCTTTAGAAGAACGTTATCAAAAAGAAGCCCAGGAGCAAACCAAAGCCAATCAGCAAGAAGCTTTGTTAGCAGAATTACTCCAACAAGTAGAAATTGACTTGCCAGTAACTTTGATTGAACAAGAAGTTGATGCCATGCTGACACAAACAGCGATGAAACTGTCAGAGCAAGGGCTGGATGTGAGAAAGCTGTTTACTCAAGATATTATTCCCCAATTGCGCGAGCGATCACAGCCAGAGGCCATTGAACGCCTCAAACGTTCTCTAGCTATAGAAGAAATTGGTAAACGGGAATCTATCCAAACTACAACTGAAGAAGTAGCAGCTAAAGTCAAAGAACTGTTAGAACAGTACGCTGATGAGGATATCGATGCAGTTAAACTGCAATCGGTGGTGGAAGCACAACTGATCAATGAGAAAATCATGGATTGGCTGATAGCTAACTCATCTGTGGAACTTTTGCCCGCAGGTTCTTTAAGCGCCTCAGATGAAACAGATTCAGAAGCTGAAGCTACTACGGAAGCAGACACTACCAGTCCTGAGTAAAGGTGACAGGGAACAGGGAGATAAATCAAGTCAAAAGTCAAAAGTCAAAAGTCACAATCAAAGAACTTCTGACTCCTGACTCCTGTACAGACGTTCCGGGAGAACGTCTCTACTAACTCCTGACTCCTGTACAGACGTTCCGGGGGAACGTCTCTACTAACTCCTGACTCCTGACTCCAGCGGGAACAACTTATATAAGGCATAATGGTTAACACATAGCTCAAATACAAATTCAAATCCTGAGAAAATCAGTCATAAAGGCTGTAAAACCTGTCCCACTTATTGTTAAATATTTTTGTATGCTTGTATCGCAGTCGGGAAATTACCCAATCACTAGCTTGAGTCCCATCAGTATTAGCTGTACCTACGGCAGCCCTAACAACATTGTACCGATGGTGGTAGAACAATCCGGTATGGGCGAAAGGGCTTTTGATATCTACTCCCGCTTACTGCGAGAGCGGATTATTTTTTTGGGAACGCCAATAGATGATGTTGTAGCTAATTCTATCGTTGCCCAATTGTTATTCCTGGATGCTGAAGACTCAGAAAAGGATATTCAACTTTACATCAATTCTCCCGGCGGATCTGTTTACGCAGGAATGGCAATCTATGATACAATTCAGCAAATACGTCCCGATGTGGTGACTATTTGTTTTGGTCTAGCTGCCAGTATGGGGGCATTTTTGTTAACATCTGGGGCGGCGGGAAAACGTATGTCTCTCCCTGATTCCCGGATTATGATTCACCAACCCCTGGGTGGCGCTCAAGGACAAGCAATTGACATTGAGATTCAAGCGCGAGAAATTCTTTACATTAAGGGTAAGCTGAATCAGTTGATGTCTAAACATACTGGTCAACCTTTGGAAAAGATCGAAACAGATACGGAACGCGACTTTTTTATGTCAGCAGAAGAGGCGAAAAACTACGGTTTGATTGATCAGGTTATTTCTAGACAAAATCTCCCCACAGCAGGGGAAAACGTCACCATTCTGAAATAAGAGGCTTGGTATGTCTAAGTACGACTCCCATTTAAAATGTTCGTTTTGTGGCAAGTCTCAGGAGCAGGTGCGTAAATTAATCGCGGGTCCGGGAGTCTACATCTGCGATGAATGCGTTGACTTGTGCAATGAAATCCTAGATGAAGAGTTACTTGATACAAATAGTGCTGCCCCCCAACCAGCACCAAGATCAGAAGAACCTCAAAAACGCCGTACCCGTTCTGCTAATCTCTCATTTAACCAAATCCCCAAACCGAGAGAGATTAAAAAGTATTTAGATGAACACGTGATTGGTCAAGACGAAGCAAAAAAAGTCTTATCAGTCGCTGTTTATAATCACTACAAACGGTTATCCATTGCCCAATCTAAAGGTAATGGTAAAGGCGGGGCCGATGATGCCGTAGAACTACAAAAGTCCAATATCTTATTAATGGGTCCAACCGGTTGCGGTAAAACCCTGTTAGCCCAAACTCTCGCCAAAATCCTGGATGTTCCCTTTGCTGTTGCTGATGCTACAACACTGACAGAAGCAGGATATGTAGGGGAAGATGTGGAGAATATTTTACTGCGACTTTTGCAAGTAGCAGATTTGGATGTAGAGGAAGCACAACGGGGAATTATCTACATCGACGAAATTGACAAAATTGCTCGCAAGAGTGAAAACACCTCGATTACCAGAGATGTTTCCGGGGAAGGGGTACAGCAAGCGTTACTAAAAATGTTAGAAGGAACAATTGCGAATGTACCACCCCAAGGCGGACGCAAGCACCCCTATCAAGACTGTATTCAAATTGACACCAGTAACATCCTATTTATCTGTGGTGGGGCTTTTGTTGGTTTGGAAAAAGTCGTAGATCAGAGAGTGGGTAAAAAGTCAATTGGGTTTGTGCAGTCTGGGGAAGGTCAATCTAAAGAAAAACGGGCAGCAGATACACTCCGTCATCTCCAACCGGATGATTTGGTGAAATTTGGCATGATTCCCGAATTTATAGGGCGGATGCCAATGGTGGCAGTGGTAGATCCTCTGGATGAAGAAGCACTAATGGCAATTCTCACCCAACCGCGTAGCGCCTTGGTGAAGCAGTACCAAAAACTGCTGAAGATGGATAATGTCCAGTTAGATTTTAAAGCAGAAGCCTTAAAAGCGATCGCTCAAGAGGCATACCGGCGGAAAACAGGAGCGCGAGCATTACGCGGTATTGTGGAAGAATTGATGCTGGATGTGATGTATGAGTTGCCTTCCCGTAAAGATGTGACTCGCTGCACAGTGACGCGGGAAATGGTTGAGAAACGCTCTACTGCGGAACTGTTGGTACATCCTTCTTCACTACCTAAACCGGAATCAGCGTAATTGAGGAGTCAGTAGAGACGTTCCACCGGAACGTCTCTACAGGAGTCAGGAGCAAGAATTTTGATTTCTGACTTTTGATTTTTTGTCTGTCACCTGTCACCTGTTCCCTGTTCCCTTGAAAGTATGCCTTATATCAATGTTCGGGGTGTTGAGCATTATTACGAGTGGATGAAAAAACCATCAGATTTGGTTAAGCCAGTGATGGTTTTCATTCATGGTTGGGCTGGTTCGTCTAGGTATTGGCGAAGTACAGCCGAGGCCTTATTAGACCAATTTGATTGTTTGCTTTATGATATGCGCGGTTTTGGGCGTTCTCATGGTAAACCTACTATAGTCCAAACTGCGGAGTCTGTAGTTGAGTCACAGTCAACTCAGGAAAAAGCCGAAGCAATTGCTGAATTAAGTTATGAGTTAACAGAATACGCTGAAGATTTGACAGCTTTGTTAGATGGGTTGCAACTTCAACGTGTTTATATTAATGCCCATTCGATGGGTGCTTCTGTGGCTACTTTATTTTTTAACCGCTACCCTGAACGAGTGGAAAAGGGAATTTTAACTTGTAGCGGTATTTTTGAATATGATGAAAAAGCTTTTGCTGCTTTTTATAAATTCGGAGGACTGGTAGTTAAATTTCGTCCTAAATGGTTAGGAAAAATACCCTTAGCTGACAGGATGTTTATGGCGAGATTTTTACATAGTCCTATTCCTAAATCCGAGAGACAGGCTTTTTTAGAAGATTTTATTAATGCTGATTATGATGCAGCAATAGGAACAATTTTTACTTCTGTGAGTAAAGAACAAGCGGAAACAATGCCAGGAGAATTTGCTAGATTAACTGTGCCAACGCTGTTAATAGCAGGAGAATATGACATTATTATTCCGGCGGAATTAGGGAAAAAAGCAGCGGCTTTAAGTGATAAAGTTGAGCTTACTATTATTCCTAATACTGCCCATTTTCCCATGTTGGAAGACCCAGAAACTTATTTAACAAGAGTAAAAGAGTTCTTGCATAATTGATATTGTGTTAATTTAGAGGTAAAAACTAAGTTTTAAGTTAATTTTCCTGAAGAATGTCCTGATAGTCTTGAACAACTTTTAGATAAAGATTATTTGGTTTAAATTCCAGGTAATAAATATTTTTTGGCTACTTTGAGAAACTTGTCCCTAATTATTTTTAAATTAAACCGAGTTCGCGTTTGAGTAAATTAATTGATAGAGAACCAATGTAGTTTTCACAGCGAATCAGTTTTGGTGGACGAATTAAATCATCTACAACTGTTTGTACAGATATTTGTGCTGTTGAATAACTAATTTGATCTGTACAAAATATGATTTCTGATCGTTTAACTATAGCATTTAGTTTATAAGCATCCTTGGGTTGGGAAGTCATCACCAATAATTCATCTCCCCGTAAACCGTGAAGGATAACTTCTGTGGCTCGAAGAATACCGGGACTAAGACTGACTATACCGATACAACTAGATTTTGGCAAACCTTTGACCACATTGAGTTCCTTGCCATAGTCATGAATATCTAGGGGAATAACCCGGACGGCTTTGGGTGCGGCGATCGCTTCCACTTCCGCGATAAAATAGCGACTGGTGACTAAAGTAGCCGAGGTAGTTTGGTCTAATACCGCTGCTAATTCTTCCGTGGATACTAATTGGACAGGAATTTGTAGAGATTCTTCCAATTCATCCACCATTAATTCTCCAGCACCAATATCTTGAGATGGAACTACTACCAACACCCTAGCACTACAACGCAAGCGCCAATCTACCTCTGCTAGAAATAACTCCCGTGCTTGGTTGAGGGAACAACCTTGACCGAGTAATTCATCCAAGGTTTCTTGAACGACTTTGTAAGCTTGAGGATATTGCTTGAGAATTGGTGACTGTGACCTACTACCACCCTCATGGCCTTGAGCGCGGACATAAATTCCTGAACCTGCCTGACTTTCGACAAATCCTTCTTCTTCCAACTGGCGGTAAACTTTACTAATGGTATTGCGATGTAATCCGGTTTGCATGGCTAAAGCCCGTGTACTGGGCAATTTGTATCCGGGTGAATACTGCCCGGAAGCAATGGCAAAGCGAATTTGATTAAATAGTTGGCTGGATGCGGGAATTTCACTGTCTGGCTGAATACGGAATTGAATCATCACCAATTCTCCTGATGGCTGGTAGCTTCACTTAATTATCCGTGTATACTACCTGTTAAATATAGTAATCCGGTTTGATTCCTGAATTTACTCGTAGAGGTAGGGAACAGGGAACTCTTAACAGGGAACAGAAAAGAAGGAATATAAGGTTTACTGAGTTTGTTCAACAATCAAATAGGAGTCCTATATATTGTTTATTTCTGGAACTGTTCTAGGGGGAAATTGCTAATAAACTAACTTTTGCTGAATGAATATTCCGGTAGCAATAGTCTGAAGACACTGGCATAGTTATATCAAAGAATCGGATAATATTGCTGAAAATTATTATGACAGAGCGAGCAAT
This sequence comes from Nostocales cyanobacterium, assembly GCA_004293145.1. GTDB lineage: Bacteria > Cyanobacteriota > Cyanobacteriia > Cyanobacteriales > Nostocaceae > RDYJ01. Next base: position 34,452 of record RDYJ01000021.1, read on the forward strand.
AGAAACTACAAAAGTTAAACTTTCCCAAGATGATTGTCAAATAGATGCTTACTTAGCAAAACCAACAGCACCCGGTACTTACCCCGGAATTGTAGTTTTACAGGAGATTTTTGGCGTTAATGTGCATATTCGGGATGTAACAGAACGGATTGCTAAACTGGGGTATGTCGCCATCGCTCCGGCACTTTTTCAGCGTCAATCTCCTGGCTTTGAAACTGGTTACACCCCAGAAGATATAGAAATCGGTAGAAAATACGCCTGGTCACAAACCACTGTCCCACAACTGTTGAGTGATATTCAAGCAGCTATAAACTACTTGAAAAGTCTCCCCAATGTGAAAACAGATGGCTTTGGCTGTATTGGCTTTTGTTTTGGTGGTCATGTAGCCTACCTAGCTGCCACACTTGCCGATATTAAAGCCACTGCGTCCTTTTATGGTGCTGGGATTACCAGCCGCACACCCGGAGGTGGAAACCCTACTATTACCCGCACCAGGGAGATTTCCGGTACTGTTTACGCGTTTTTTGGTATGGATGATGCCAGCATTCCCAAAGAACAAGTAGATGAGATGGAAGCAGAATTAAAAAAATATAACATTTCTTATCGTATGTTTCGCTACGATGGATCTGAACACGGATTTTTCTGTGACCGTCGTGCCAGCTATAATCCTAAAGCTGCGGCTGATGCTTGGGAGCAAGTGCAACAACTTTTTAGTCAACTGCTCTGACAATCTCACCAGTCCTTAGTCAGTAGTTGGAGGAAAGCAACTGACGACTGACTAACGACGACTGACAAATCACAATTTATCTTCAAAAGTCATGAATTCCGAATCAAACCCTTCTCAAACAGCCAACTCGTCTTTTTCAATGGACGATTTTGCCAAAGCACTGGAAAAACACGACTACCAATTTCAAAAGGGACAGGTCGTACATGGTAAGGTGTTTCAACTTGACCATGATGGCGCTTATGTGGATATTGGTGGCAAGTCGTCCGCTTTTCTGCCCCGCGATGAGGCTTCATTGAGAGCAGTAACTGATTTATCGGCAGTGCTACCGATGAATGAGGAACTGGAGTTTTTGATTATCCGGGATCAGGATGCGGAAGGTCAAGTTACCCTTTCTCGCAAGCAGTTGGAAATTCAGCACAATTGGCAAAGACTGCTAGAAATGCAGGAAAATTCCCAGACTGTACAAGTGCGAGTCATGGGTGTGAATAAAGGTGGTGTCACTGTCGATGTTCTCTCTTTGCGGGGATTTATTCCGCGATCGCACTTGACCGAACGTGATAACTTAGAAGCACTCAAAGGTCAAAATCTCACCGCTGGCTTTTTAGAAGTTAATCGCAATACGAATAAACTTATCCTTTCCCAACGTTTAGCCTCTCGTTCCAGTAACTTCAGTTTATTAGAAGTCGGTCAGTTGGTAGAAGGAAAAGTCACAGGTATCAAGCCTTTTGGTGTATTTGTAGATTTAGATGGTGTTAGCGCCTTACTACACATCAAACAAGTAAGCCAAAAATTTATTGACTCTTTAGAAAAAGTCTTTCAAGTTGGTCAGCAAGTTAAAGCTGTAATTATTGATTTAGATGAAGGTAAAGGTCGCGTAGCTATTTCTACCAGAGTCTTGGAAAACTACCCCGGTGAAGTGGTGGAAAATATGGCAGAAGTAATGAGTTCAGCCGAAGCGCGTGCTAATCGGGCGGCGAATAAATCGGCAGAATAGGGGACTGGGGACTGGGGACTGGGGACTGGGGACTGGGAAGAAAAACCTTGTTGCTCCTGACTCCTGACTCCTGACTCCTGACTCCTGCTATAACGACACTTTTACCTGTTGATAGCTGCTTCTAAGTTGTTGTAATGTTTCTTGGGAAAAAGCAAAATTAATCAATCCAATTAATTGCCACCAACTCGATAAAATTGACTCTGAAGCCGCTTCAGCAAATTGACGAGTAAAAAATTCCGCCCACCAATGAGGAGCGTGCTTTTTGTGGGCATAATCATGGGACTTACGCCAGCGTTTACGCCATTTGGTACAGTCTTGGGCTGTGGGTGAACCTACCCCGATAATGGGCGGAAAATCGGCATAACTGACAAATTTACTGATACCTTTGCCGTGGACGTAAACTATATAGCGCCAGCATTCTACGGTATAAATATCTTCAAAACTGATGCGAAACATCACACAAACTGCTTCTTCACTAACAAATCGCGCCTGTGGGTGGAGAGTTGACGATTTGTGAACAATTTTTGATGAGCGAATGGGTGTTGTTTTTGCCTTGAGAGATGATACCATAGGAATATCTGATAACTAGAGTAGATTTTTGCTTCGTTAGTTAACGCAGGTGAAAATAAATTCTGGCTAACAAAGTGTTTTTAATGCGATCGCTTTACAGCAGGAGTCAGGAGTCAGGAGTCAGGAGTCAGGAGTAAAACTGGCGAATGTGTATAGGTTTCAATTTTGATTCTGTACCTCATTGATCTGCAATCTGCTGTATTTGCTATAATCTATTAAACGATATAATTCAATCATTTGTCAATAGTCAATGGGGCTGATTAAGTTAAGAATTAGAGAATTTGCTGATGAGAAGGGTTGGACGCTGAAAGATGTCTCTGACCGTTCTGGTGTGGCCTACAGTTCTGTGCGAGCCTATGCAAGAGCGCCAGGACTAGCTATGGTAGATTTTACATCTATATTGAAGATGGCTCGCGCTTTGGATGTGATGATTGAGGACTTGGTGGAAGTAGTAGAAGAGTAGATTTTGCATCAAGTAGAGACTTTATATAGAATGTCTCTGTAGGTTTATACAGAAAAAATAATTTTTCGTCATCATAAGAGTTAGTTAAGCGAGTTGAAATTAAGCTAACTATGGATAACCTCCCAGAAACCAAGTCTAGCTCCCCAGCAGGGGGTGGTTTACCTGTAATTCAGTATTGGGTAGAAAAAACTCTCTCACCCCAAGGCTTAAAATTATGGCAAACTCTCAATCATAAAAGCGCGTGTTTATCCTGTGCGTGGGGTACAGGTGGACAAAAAGGGGGGTTTGTCAATGAAGCGGGAGAATATTTACAACGTTGTGCTAAAAGTGTAGAGGCGATCGCCGCCGAATTGCAACCAGGAATTAAACCAGATTTTTTCCAACAATATAGCATTAGTGAATTACAAAAACTGACATCTCAAGAATGCGATGATTTAGGTAGATTAACATATCCTCTCATTCTCAGATCAGGTTCATCCCATTATCAACGCATTAGCTGGGAAGAAGTTTATCAAACTGCACAACAAGCCTTTAGTTTAGCACCGGAACGCATTGCTAGTTATAGTTCTGGACGTTCATCTAATGAAGCTGCTTATTTATTGCAATTGTTAATGCGATCGCTTGGTAGTAATAATTTAGCAGATTGTTCTGATTTATGTCACGCACCCTCAACAGTAGGCTTAAAAAAAGTTTTCGGTTCAGGCACATCAATGGTAAGTTTAGAGAGCCTAAAACACAGTGATTGTGTTGTTTTAATTGGTTCTAACGCACCAGCAAATCATCCGCGATTGATGAACGAATTAATCAAATTGCGGGAACGAGGCGGTAAAATAATTATTATTAACCCCCAAATTGAAATAGGTTTAGTTAAATTTGCCTCTCCTGCATTTCCCATCAAATCTTTATTAACAGGAGGTTCAGATATATCAACCTTATATTTACAACCAATTCCTGGTAGTGATGTAGCATTATTTGTAGGGTTGCAAAAATCATTAATTGAACAGAATTTGATTAAAACAGAATATCTAAAATCATATACAAAAGATTGGCAACAAATTCTAGATTATGCTAATAATACATCCTGGGAAAATATCACCCAAACTTGCGGTTTATCTTATGAAGAAATCACAACCACAGCTTATTTAATAGGTAAATCAGAGCGTGTAGTTTTTGCTTGGGCTATGGGTGTAACCCAACAAGCAAACGGAGTTGATAACATATTAAGTATAGCAAATACAGCCTTAATTACAGGAAACGCTGGTAAAATTGGTGCGGGAACAATGCCCATTAGAGGACATTCAAATGTACAAGGATTTGGATCAATGGGTGTGACGGTTCACTTACGAGAAGAAATCAAACAAGCACTATCCAAACTATTAGGAAAACCCCTCAGCGAAACACCTGGTTATCATACCCGTGATTTAATAGAAGCAGCAGAAAAGGGTAAAGTAGATACTCTATTTTGTTTAGGGGGAAATTTGTATGCAGCTAACCCCGACTTACAGCAAGCAAAACAAGCATTATCACAAATAGAAACCATTTTTTATGTAGCTACAAAACCGAATTTAGGACATTTTCATGGATTAGGAAAAACGCAAACTTTAATATTACCAGTCTTTAATAGATTTGAAAATCCTCATAAAACCACAACTGAATCAGGTAATAATTTTGTGCGGTTAAATGATGAAGGTAAAAGTCATTTACAACCACATAATTCGGATGTGATTTCCGAAATAGAATTAATTACAGAAATTGCCCATCGTTTACATGGTGACAACCCGATAAATTGGCGTAAATTACAAGATACAGTTTATATAAGAGAATTAATTGCTAAAACCATTCCTGGTTATGAAAAAATAGGTGATATTGATAAAACCAAAGAGGAATTTATCATTGCAGGACGGATTTTAGAAGAACCGAAATTTCCCACATCTGATGGTAAAGCGCAGATGTTTGTTACACCTTTACCGCAGTTATTAATACCTGATAAATCAGATTTTGGAGTTCCAGAAAATCAGCCAGGAATAGTGTTAATATTAGGAACAGGACGCAGTTATGGACAACATAATACTGTAGTTTATCGCAGTGAAGATAAATATAGAAATATGCCCCATCGTCATTGTATTTTAATGAATCCTGTGGATGTGAAAAAAGCAGGATTTCACCCACATCAACGAGTAACAGTTAAAGGAAATGGGGGAGAATTAGAGAATATTGAAATTATTTGTGGTGCAATTCGTGAAGGTGTAGCTTTTATGTTTTATCCTGAAGCGAATGTGTTATTTAAAGCAGAAATTGACCCGAAAAGTGGGACACCTGCATATAAAAGAGTTCCGGTTTTTGTTTATCAATAAAATCTCGTTCCCAGTCTCCAGACTGGGAATGCTATCAGGAGTCTCTGACTCCAGTTTACAAAAAAGGTAGAACCTTTTAACATTCATTCCCATACAGAGTATGGGAACTAAGAACGAAGAATTTGAGCATCACCAGAGTCAACGGCGAAAAAGTAAAGAAAACAAAAATGAGAAAAATAATCCAATAAAGAAAAGAGCTATACTAGCACGAATAATAGCAAATGAAATGGTGCTTTCTAGCCTTTTCTTAATAAATAATTCATCGTAAATGTCTAACAATTGTTTTTGATTATTAATTAATTGCTTGTTAACTTGCTCCAGTTCATGAACAATATCGTCATATTCAGGATCATCATATTCTCGCATGATAAATTTCTCACTATGTTTTTTAGATGTGTATATATTTTACCATTTAAATTTCATTTTCTTATCGTTAACCCAACCTAATTTTTATATTGTTACCAGTACCTATCACCTGTCACCTGTTATAATGTTAAAAACTCCATTTCTTAGGTAGTGGATAAAACTATGGTTGAGCAACTTTTAATCAATGACATTGATAATTGTGATGTACCAGATGCCAACCTGCTAGTTACAGAAGATGATACACCAGTGGATAATCTCGCATCTGCCAAACAACAACGTTTATTAGTTGGTTCTCTTTATAGTTCTTTACAGAACCAAGTTTTTTTAGCTGAAGCTAATGTAGGTGTTTATCATACCTATGGTGAACCTGCCATAGTTCCTGATGTTTTTGTGAGTTTTGATGTAGAAACTCCGCAAAACTGGTGGGAAAAACAAAACCGTTGTTATCTAGTTTGGAAGTTTGGTAAAGTTCCAGAAGTAGCGATAGAAATAGTTTCTAACCAAGAAGGTGAAGAACTGGGTAAAAAGCTACAAATTTATGAAAAAATGCGGGTTTATCATTATGTTGTTTATGATCCTAATTTACACTTAGGAGACAAAGTTTTAACAGTTTATAATCTCAAAGCTAGAAGATATGTAGAAACTACAGATCATTGGTTAGAAGAAATTGGTTTGGGTTTAACTTTATGGACTGGAGAATTTGAAGGGAGAAATGATACTTGGTTGCGTTGGTGTGATCAAGATGGTAATGTTTTAATGACTGGTGATGAAAGAGCGAAAAAAGCAGAACAACGCGCTCAATTATTAGCAGAAAGATTGAGAGCTTTAGGTGTAGATCCT
>RDYJ01000022.1 GCA_004293145.1 Nostocales cyanobacterium
GCGTAAATCAACCAACCATTAAGAATTCTCAAGAAGCTTGTGTCATCTGCTTTTTTAATTTTTAATTTTTAATTTTTAATTCCGCCCTGCGGTACTAGAGGAATTAAAAGATTCAGGGGTGAACAAGGGGAAGAAGGTGTAAGGAATAGACATTAAACCCATCAAAAACTGCTCACTTTTCCCCCTAGAGAAACTATTCAAAAGCTGCTTCTAGTTCTGACTCCTGACTCCTGTACAGACGTTCCGCCTTCCACGTCTCTACTGACTCCTAGCCCTAACGGAAAGACTTTCTCAGCAAACCCTACTTAGCTAAAAATTAAAGGTTGTTCTTACCCCACCAATCACAATGTCTTCATTATCAGCATCCTGGTTAGGTGCTGTAATCCAAATAACAGAAGGCGTAATAGAGATGTTATCTGTAATCTGATGTCTGTAGTAGGCTTCAAGGTGTAATGACGTATCCTTTTTGAATTGTTGATAAGGTAGGTTGCTTCTCACATCTGTAAGAGTAGGTTCCATACCCACAATTAAACCCCCCTGATTTCCTTGTTTAAACAAATCGGGAAAAGCTGCTTGAATTGAGTAAGTCCAGATATCAGCATCACCTTTACCAAGTAGCCTAGCTTGGATTAAGTTAGCCCAACCACCAATTAGCACTTTGGGAGTGATGGCAAAGTAGCCACCTATCTGATAAGCATTGGTACTAACAGCAGAATCATCAGCAAATAAGACACCAGCATCATCAAAGCGATTTGCTAAGGCAGTACCGACAAAACCATTTTTTCTAAAACTTTGACCGCTATTAAAGCCAAAATTACCAGGGCTAAAATAACCATGTTGATATAGAAGTTGCAAGAACAGTCTGGAATTGGGATTGTAGTTAATTTGCCCAGCAGCGACATAATCACCATTAAACAAGCCCCCTGCGGCGGCATCATTGCCAAGAGGTGCTAAGTAAGTCAAAGTTAGTACAGTAGAGTCTACAATCTTATAACTGGCTGAAATTCCTGTACCAGCCCCTACAAGATAGATAGGAGGAGCTTCAGCAAAAGCACTGGCTGGACCACGACCAATACTATAATAAGGTGCAAATCGAGAAAGTAAAACCGGACTAAAACGATAGCGATTTGCAGCAACGACATCTATAACTAGATTTTCACTGATGGGAAATTGATATTCTAAACCTAGTATTCTGAAACTGCCTCCACTATCACCTGATCCAGTCGCATCGCTAGAACCTTCTCTAGTAGAACCAACTTCTCTGCCATTGTTGGTGCTGGCAAGATTAGGAAAGTCACTGCTGGTAGAGCCTAGCGCAGTTAGCAACAAATCTTTACCCGTGAAGCTAGTCAGTAATCCCAGGAAGAGGCTGTATTGCATATTCGCTTGAGGATTACCATCACCAGAAAAATAGGTATTGGTTTGAACTCTTAAATTACCAAGTAATTTAGTAGTGGTAGAAAACTGATTTTCCCCTATTTCGGTGGTTTTAGCCTCTAATGTATCAACACGACCACGGAGAGTTGCTAGTTCAGCGGAGAAATCTTTTTCTAACCGCTGCAAAGAAATCAAATCTGGTTGGGAGACAATATCCTTGGTAGCTGTGGCGATTAATTCGTTGATTCGGTCTAAACAAGCATTTAAACCTGCGGCAAATTCATAACGGGTAATGGCACGGTTTCCCCGGAATGTTCCATTAGGATAACCTGCAATACAGCCATAGCGTTCAACCAGGGATTGTAAAGCACCAAAAGCCCAGTCTGTGGGTTGGACATCAGAAAACTGAGCAACAGTATTAATCTGCGCCATGCTTTGATCGGCGCTGCTGTCATTTTGTTCTAAAACAGAGTTAACAGTAGAGGAACTATCTAGCAGATGATCAATGGAATTGATTGGGTTAGTGGGTTCAGATATTGATGAATTATCTGTCAATACTACCTGAGCCGCAGCCATACTACTGATGAATGTGGAAGTAGCGATCGCCCCGACAATTACCATTGGACTAGCGAGTAATTTTATTAAGGCCAACATTTTGTTAATCTCACACCAGATATTAAAAACAATTTTTATACTTTAAATTCTCATGTTACCTAAATACATACAAGAGAATTCAGCATTGAGGAGGGGCAAACTGCGGTTCACCCCTACTAAATTAAAACAGGTTATTGAAGCAACTAAATATTGACTGAGAGATTAACCTGCACAATCATGTCATTGTAATCGTTGTCACTACTACCATTTCGTAAATCTTCAAAGCCGAAGATGTTATTGCCTAGTAGACGAATGTGATCAGCTTGACCTGGGTTAGCGCCCAAGAATGGGAAGTAAACATCGGGAATGTTGGTAGAATTTCCTAAAACTGCCTCTACTGTTCCATTAGCAATAATAAATGGTGCAAAGAGTGAGCCTTTGGCAAAAGTTCCTTGGTATGTTGCTGCCCCTTGGTTGCTGACAGTTAGACGTATATCTCGCAGGTATAAGTTAACAGCGGCTTGGAGATAACCGGCATCACCAGGGGCAAAATCGGCTTGACCATCTTTGTTGATGTCGATTTTCCCTTCTGCATCTAAGATGGGATAAAAACCGACAAAGTTGTTAAATGCTGCTTCTCTGTAAACTTTAAACTCTGCCTTGATATCAGTGGTAGCGGATTTGAAATCAAGAATTTCTCCGGCAAAGCCACCTTGCAGACTTGTACCCAGAAATGAGGTTTCACTGGTAGCTTTAATTTTAACTTGAAAGTTACTGTTGGCAGATTTATCTTTCCATTTGAGGGAAAATTCACCCCCGGTTAAAGTGGCAATTTCCTGGTATGTTTCGGAAAACAACACTTCTGTTTTCGAGGTGAATCCAGATGCTACTGCGTCTAAAGTGCTGTTGTTAACGAGCAAAAATCTCACTCTTTGACTGGAGTCAAATTCTAACAGGCTGGATAAACCATTGTTCTGAAAGCCGTTAGGCAAATTGGCAATGGATGAGAAAATAACTTTGGCTCGTGCTAAAGCGGCTTCAGTGTAACCAGATGCCCCCGGAGCTATGCCGTTAATATTGCCATGATCATCATCAACAGAAAATACAGCTATTTCGTTGACTAAATTAGAACTATATTCTTCAAAGCTGACTTTTAATTTGACTTTGCCGTTACTGCCACCTTTAAGAGTGAAAATATCTTGGTTATTTTCTTTGGTGATTTCTGTAACTATCTGGTTAGTAGCTTCACCAAAGGTAACTGATGTCGGTTTGTTTTCTGCACCCAGGTGAATAATTTCATACTTACCATTTTCTTGGCGGGTAAACATCACTGGTTCACCATTGGGTAAGTCGGTGAGGTCAGAAAAAGTTCCCAGAATTTCTTGAGTGTTACCAGCGGAGGTTAATGAGACATCAAGACGAAATTCTTCTTCATCAGAGCTACTTTGATGATGTTCACCATGACCTCCACCCATATAGGTGAATACCTGAATTTGTTCATAATCATCAGGTTGATCACCCTTGGCAATTGTAGTCAGGTTGGCATGATTGGTTTGAACTGGGAATTCATTTGGCTCATCTGGTCTTTGGAGAACATAACCAGATGTGACATCTATTTCACCTGTGTAGTTAGCACCGTAGGGTTGGAAAACTTGAGATAGCAGTGCTGTGTCATGGGCGGTGTCTTTGCCAACTAAACTGCCGTTTTCCTGAATTAAGATCCCGTCGTAGACTTCTACTAAGCCGGTTCCACCACTGCCTTGTCCCACAATGATGTCGTCATAGTTATCACCATTGATATCACCAACTGCGAGGTTGATTTTACCCTTGAAGTCTTCGTGATGAAAGGGGCTAATGCGGCTCATTAGCTGAAAATCTTTACCGCTGTAAATCTCAATTATTGGTGCAATGCCACCACCTAAACCCACGACTACATCTGCAAAACCGTCACCATTAATGTCACCGGATGCGACTGAGGCAATTTGGTCTTTGGATGCAGTGATATTTTGGAAAGGATTGAATTCTGTAATTAAGAGGGCGGCGTTTTCTGCATCTGTAATTTCGTCTGCCCCTGCTTCTTGCTTGTGAATTAGTGATTCACCATCAAATACTTTAACGGTGAATTTATCATTAGCATTTTGTACAGATTGCTGGATGGTGATGATGTCAGTAACGTTATCAGTAACGTTCTTGTTTTCATCTGTATCGAGGGTTTTGTAGTTGACATCAGCGATCGCCAGATCAATTCCTGCTTTGAAGTTTTTACCATAGGGGTTGAGATTGATGCCTTTTTCATAGTTGCTGGCTCTAAACAACTCTATTTGTCCTTTAGCATCCTCATCAACCCCCAGACCTAACCAAGTATCTTCTGTGTTGAGAATAACTCTGAGAACTGCCATCATGCCTGCATCTTCATGGAACAGAATGTGGCAATGATTGACATAGCTGCCAGGAAAATCCTCAAAACTCATCACGATTTTAACTTCTGAGGCTTTGCCTTTGCCTGCATGGTCAGGGTTTTGAATATTGAATGGTGTACCGTAAGGATTTGCTGAGTTAGTAGTTCCTTCTACATAAGCTGGTGGTAAGGTCACGGTGTCACTTAAGACACCAGCTAGGTAAGTTTGCTCGATATCTTCTACATCAATTCGATTGATTGATAAAACGGCAAAGTCATTTTGATGGATGTGGAATGGATGCCATTCTGATAAGGGAATATTGGGTAGGGGAAAATCTGTTCCTGGTATGGTCTCACCATCAAAGTCGGGATTTGGTAATCCTGATTTATTGATAATATTCCAAATTTCTTTTGTTCCCAGCATGGGCATTGCCAGTGGGGGCATACTCTCACCGGGCTGTGTGGAAAAATATTCCCCGTTGATGGTATATGTACCTTCAAAGGTTTCTACGTCCGTATCTGTGGGAAAATTGCCTTCCAGGATCGCACCACCTGGGTTTGCATCCCATATAAAATTCCTCACCCGATTTACATCACCGTTTTTAGCTGCTGCTATGATTTCATTAATCTCTTGGCTTTCTTCCTCTAAAATGTCATAGACTTCAGGGAACGGTGGTAAAACTTCTACTTTATTACCTGTGACTTCAATAGTGGCTAAAACTTGCGATCCCCAAATTAAGTGTCCATCATTGAAGCCTTTAGCTGCACCAATTAAAACCGATACATCTTCCTCGTCGAGAATTTCCTCTGTACCGTTGGAAAGAAAGTAGTATTTACCAGGATTGGTAAAGGCGTGTTGAATGGCGACTCTAGCACCAGGACTGAGGACTGGAAACTCGGTTATTTCTCTTCTGGAACTCTCTACGATACCGCTGGCATTACCATCGATAGATACCAAGGTAACTTTTTCGGGGGTCAGCTTACCATTTTCATCTTCATGTACCAACTGTATGATGTGGAATGAGTTGATACTCATGTTGGCGAAGTTAAACAGACTCCATTTGCCTGTTTCAACATCTAATGTTGGGTTGTATTGTCCATTAACGGTGTGAATGACGTTTTCTACTGGTTCTAATAAGCCTCCACCACCATATTCAAATGAATTAGTCGCAGGATTTCCAGTTGGTTTTTTTGGGTCATAGAATACAGGTTTAGCGTTGTAACCTCCAAAAACTGCATCAGAAAGTTCATAAGCCCCATTTGTTAGTTGCAAGGGTGTACCAGCTGGAACTTTTATTCCATCTGGACTTTGGTTTAAAGGATCATCATTACTGGCATTTCTTAGTTGTTGCTGTATTCCAAAGGTATTAAGAGACAGGGTATAGATAGGCTCTTTTGTGATATCAAATTTGCCTAAATCTGGCAGGTCGTATGGAGGATTAATTGCTATCAAACCGCCTAAACCGGAGGCTACTTGCTCACTGGTGACTCCGTGTAGGTGGGGATGATACCAGTCATATCCGAGAGAGTGATTATCTGGTAACTTGATTGATATTTCTCTAGTATCTCCAGAGGCAACACTGACAAGAACGTTATCTCCTGCTCCTAGAGGTGAAACGTGTAATCCATGTGTATGTAGGTTGGCTGCTTGTTCGGGTGCAGATGGGGCAACTGAGCCTGGTTTTAAGTTATTTTTGAGTGTAATTTTGATTGTGTCACCAGGATCTGCAACTAGTAATGGTCCGGGAATTAAACCATTGTAAGCCCTGAGAAATTCGTAGGCTGTTTGTTCGTCGTTGAGCCAAGGAATGAAGCCATCACCTGCTTTTAATATGCCAAATCCAGGAATGTGAACCTGGCTTAGATACTGCATATCTAAGGTGACTTCTAATTCTTGATCAGGTCCCCAACTAGAATAATAAACGCCCCCTTGACCTTCTGATTTATAGGCACCATTTTGATGATCTAGTTGCCACTGTTTCAGAGGATCTTTGAAGACTACTTTCTCATCAGGGTGAGGTAAAACTTTTAAGTAACCTAATGCGTCATAGCCCTCACTCCATGCTTCAAAATTTTCAGCACCAATAATATATGCATTCTGTAAAGTCATGAAAAAAATGCCTCCAAGGTCACAAAAATTACTTGAAAATGTTATTTCACTGTCTGCTTATGCTGCTGCTCAATACTGGTTTTTTCAACCCCATCTTGTTCTGAATTAAAGAACTGAAATTATCAGTCACAAATGCGCCAATTAAGAAACCCGTCCAAAATTTATTTGTGCATCAAATATCTTCATTATCTACCGAAATTCTACAGTATGTATTCAGGTAGAAACCGGAAAATTAAGCCGACATTTATCTGAATATATGAAGATCACTCATTTGAATTTTTATTTTTCATGTAGTTGATGTCGGTTCTATTAAAGATGATACAGCAATCGGTGTCAAACATTGTGTCATTTTTTTAACATTAAAATTAAATCAATATAAAAATTCGATTTCTGAACACAATAGGGTATAAAGTAGAGATTATCCGTTGTTTCACTCAATTATGTTGTGCAATTGACTATTTTTTCAAAATTCAACCCTAATTGTGAAATATAAATTTTTGATAAAAAATCTCCTAAAACCCCTAAAATAGTTTTCGGTTAGTAGTTTTTAGTAACTGAACCGATGAAAAAAGGTTTGTGGCAACCGCCTAGATTACGCGTTGATGAGGAGCATGAAGAAAGACGTGCGACTTGGCTGGAACTTTTCTACGATTTAGTATTTGTAGTTGCGATCGCTGAATTATCTCACAATCTGAGTAAGGATGTTTCTACGGGGGGCTTTGTTGGTTTTATTGCCCTATTTATCCCGATATGGTGGTGTTGGATAGGTGCTACTTTTTACGCTACCTTATTTGATACTGATGATCTTGGCGATCGCTTGTTAACTCTGGTGCAAATGTCAATTATTATTGCTTTGACTGTAAATTTGCATCATGGTTTAAGTACATCTTCTCATGGATTTGCGATTGCATATATAGCTGCTCGCTGTGTCCTCATACTGCAATACTTGATTGCTGGACACCATGTACCAGAAGCCCGTCCCTTAACGAATTGGTATATCAGAGGTTTTAGTATTGGTGCGGCATTTTGGTTAGTTTCGCTATTTGTACCAATTCCCTGGCGGTTTGGATGCTGGGCATTAGGTTTAATTGTAGAATTTATTACTCCACTCGGTACGGGTGATTTAGCAGTAAAGATCCCCCCGAATCTGTCTCATGTTCCAGAACGGCTGGGATTATTTACAATCATTGTGTTAGGTGAATCAATGGCCGCAGTGGTCAGGGGTGTAGCAGAAAAGCAATGGGACACCTCATCAGTATTAACTGCTGGCTTGGGTGTAAGTGTTGCTTTTAGCTTCTGGTGGCTTTATTTCGATAGTGTCAATGTTTCACCACTAGAAACGATGAAAGCAGGTAGAATCAAAATCTTTCTAACTTGGCTTTATTCTCACCTGATCCTAGCCATAGGTTTAGCAGCAATCGGAGTAGGGGTGGAACATTTAATTGCCAAAAGTGGAGTTAATGTTTTACCAGGAAATGAACGTTGGCTTTTTTGTGGTGCGGTAGCACTGTGCTTGATGATTTTATCTGTGATTAACTTCACAACTTGCGTTTTGGATAAAATGCAAAAAGGGAGAATTTTGAGTGCTTATCGACTGGGAGCAGGAAGTTTTGTTTTATTCTTAGCTATAACTGGAGGTAATTTATCTGCCGTAGTTTTAATTACCCTTGTTGCTGGTGCTTGTATGGTGACAGTAGCTTTAGATTTATTCACAAAAAGTCAGTTTTCTGTTAATGCTTAGGTAGATACAAGGAAGTGGTGGCTGGCTTCTAGAGGGAGGCTATGCCCCAAAGTTGATCATAAATTCTGGACGATGTAAAGATGAAAATTCAAAGACTTGTCTACATTCGACAAAACCACAAAACCCGTCTTTTTTGGCATCAGGTAGTAAACCTGGTTGATAACCATACAGCCACATTTTATTTTTGATTCTTGCTGGTAAAGTTGTTAATTGTCCATAATTGGCATGAACAGGAGTTTGATAGTGTGATGTTTCACAATCATGAAAAATTATATCTGCTTGTTCATAATATTCTCCATTTTTATCTAAACATAGTTGGGTATCTGTGGATAAAAATATCTTGACACCTTCTAATGTAAAAAATAATCCATAGCTAGGCATTAAATAAAAGCCATTATTAACATGAGTAACTCTGACGAGTTCAAAGTTAATTTCTTGCCAGGTAAAACAACCTTGAAGGTCAATTTTATGTTGTTCAAAAAATGTATCTATATTAGCGATATCGCCGTCAAGGGATTTGAGACCACCTGATAAAGTTCTATCCCAGAGATTGCTGGCTACATCTTTGCTTAAATAAAGATTTGGTTTTTTGCATCTGGGGTCAAATAATGTACTAAAGGCAACATATTCAAGTCCTCCCACATGATCAGAATGTAAATGGCTAATATAAATATCGGTGATATCAAGATATGATAGGTCAGAAGCATGGAGAGAAAATCTAATATCTGTGCCACAATCAATTAATAGCTTATGATTTTCTTCAGTCACTAAAAGCATATTAGACTGAAAGTTATTAGCACCAATTGTAAAAGCTGAACCAGAACCTAAAAAGATTAACTTTGTCATTTTGCTATTATTTTACTTGAGTAGTTGGATATTGGCTCTCGGATTTAATAGATGCAATAATTGATAATTTTGGCAAAATCTCAAATCTGTTGATTTTAAAATTATTCTGATTTCTGAATTAGGGTTTGCGGAGAAAGTCTTTCCGTTGGAGTCCAGAAGTCAGTAGAGACGTGGAAGGCGGAACGTCTGTACAGGAGTCAGGAGTCAGAACTAGAAGCAGGCAAGAATAGTTTGTCTAGGGGGAAAAGTGAGCAGTTTTTGATGGTTTTAATGTCTATTTCTGGCACTGTGTTCCTCTTTTGTGACCCTTAAACTCTTGATTATTCTAGCTTTTGACTTTATTCAGCAAGCCCGAATTATGGAGATTTTTGAGAACTAACTTGTGCAATTAAAGTGCTAAATTTATGGATAATTTCTGGAGGTTTGGCAGTAAATCGAATGCAAAAATGACCTATTTGGGCGGGTTTTTCCAAGACTTTGGCATAAATATCGCCGGTTTCTCCTGGTAAATTGGGTTGAGATAGGTTAAGTTTGATATTACTCAGACAAGCAGGTGGAACTTGGATTTCTTGATTGAGACAATAAATTTCTGCTTCATTGCTGGAAAGCCTGACTAAACTGCCGTGGCAAAATGAACTACCGATATTTTTACCATCTACCAAGGAATATTGAATGGAAATGGGTTCAGGCAAGGTGCATAATTCTTCTTGATATTGAGAGAGAAAAAGATTATATTCGCCAGTGATACCAGCTATTTTATAGATGTTAATTGGTTCTTGAAACCCTTTGGGAGTGACTTGCATTTGACGGTCAATTACTACCATTGACTCTACTTCTTTAAAAGTGGACTCAGAAATAATAATTTCGCCGCCAGTGGTGTAGCCTTCAATACGGTAAGTTAAATTTACTTGACTGCCAACGATACCATACTTGGTGCGTTTTTCCGAGCCAATATTACCGACTACCACAACACCTGTATTAATGCCGATTCCCATTTCTAGAGGTGGTAGACCCCATTCCTGCATTTTAGCGTTAACTTTGACCATTGCTAACTGCATGGCGACACCGCAAGCCACGGCTCTGATGGCATCGTCTTTTCTGGCTGTAGGAGCGCCAAATAATACCAAAATCCCATCACCCATGAATTCATCAATAGTGCCTTGATATTTGGTAATTTCATCGGCCATACATTCCAGATAGAAGTTAAGAATTTGAACTACTTTTTCTGGTTGTAATCTTTCTGATGTGGCTGTGAATCCTCTTAAATCTGAGGTAAAGATGGTAATTTGTCGTCGTTCGCCACCAAGTTTTAAGCCTTCTGGACTTTCTAATAAAGCAGCTACGACTTCATCTGTCAAGTAACGCCCAAATACTTTGCGGATATCTCCAGCGGTGCGAGCAATGTAAGCTGTAACTGCAATTACGGAGCTAGTGAGTGCTAAAAATGGCGGAACTACGGGTAGCCACCATCCCCAGATGAAGGCAATATAGGTGCCACCTAGTAAAGCTCCTCCGGCTAGTACAACAGCAAATATTCTGGCAAATGCGAACAGGTTTTGTAATCGTAAGTGCCAAGTCAGGGTAGCACCAATCCCACTCCAAAATAAAATCCATAGCCATTCTTGGGGTTCTGACCAACTTTTAAACAGATGTCGATTTTCTAGGGCAGCACTAATAATTTGGCTGATAATATGACCATGAATTTCTACCCCATTCATGGGCTCTGAGAGGGTGAGAAGTTCGCTGCTATGAGGGGTCAAAAATGAGTCTTTGAAACCTTCGCCCACATATCCAATCAAGATGATGCGATCGCGTCCCCAATTAGCTGGTACTTTGTCTTCCAGAATATCAGTCATGGAAACGGTGTCAAAGTACCTATTAAAGTACCTATTTTTTCCCCGGTAGTTGATTAATATCTGGTAGCCACGAGCATCGGCACGCACATAACCACCATCATTGCTTTCAAAAGGAGTAAATTTGGTTTTCCCCAGTTGAAAATCTTCGCTGGCAAAAATTCCTTGCTTTTCCAGATAATGTAAAGCTAAATGTAAGCTGAAACTGTAGACGCGTTTTCTTGATTCAGGGTCGATGTACATTAAGCCCCGTCTCACTCTGCCATCTGAATCAACCATCAGGTCATTTGCACCGACTTGATCTAATGATTTGAGAACTGGCGATGGGGGTACTGTTTGATTTTTTTTCTCTCCTACTACTTTCTCTATACCTACCAGATTAGGGGTAGATTTAAACACTTGTAGTAATTCTTGATGACCCGGTTCTACAGGTAAGTTACGAAAGATATCCAAACCTATGGCTCTTGGTTGTTTTGCCTTGAGTTTGTTGAGGAAGTTAGCTAAGACTTGATCTGTAATGCTGGCCTGTTTCAAATGAATCAAGTCGTTTTCATCAATGCCCACGATAACGATCCTGTTGTCACGGGGTTCTGAGGGTCGCCAACGCATATATTGATCGAAAACTCCCCATTCCCAAGGCTGCAATAAACCTACAAAACGGATGATAATGACGGCTAGGGCGATTACTGGTGTGGTAATCCACAAGCTGCGCCCTTGCCAAAGCAAATTTTTCAGCTTATCCGCATCCATCTGCACTAAGGGTTAGGGTTTGCTTGACAACATTGAAGCAGTGGCTCTTCGGCTATCATCTCTAGACCAACTGATTCTAAAAGTTCTTTCCATTCATTTGGCTGGTTGGTGCGTAACTTGACCATGTTACTGACGGTTTCTGGCCAAAGATCATTGTGGGCGTAAATTTCTGTCCGTTTTACGGGTGTTGCTTGCTGAAGAGCTTCTTGTAATGATGGACTAATAACTATTTTTTCAATGGTTCCCACTGTATATTGATCGCCACTCCTGTCTTCTGGATCACAAATAATTAAAAAGTACCATGTATATGTTGAGCCTATTTTTAGGGATGATGTGACGGGAAGTTGCAGTTTGACTATACCTGGTTGAGTGGGGAGTGTAAAGGTTTGTTTGTAAATATCTTCTTCTCCCTTCTTAAGTATAAATTCCCCTAGTACAAATTCTTCTTTAGTTGCTTGAGTTTTGGGAACATAAAAATAAAATTCTGGTGTTCCAGAAACGGTGAGGCTTTTGTTATCTCGTTTGGGCATTAAGGCGGTTAGTGAGGGTTTTCCTTTCTCAAGTGTGATACATGAAACTCCTCTTTTTCCTCCCCCAACTGTGGTTTCGGGTGTACCTCTAGGATCTCCAGACGGAAACTTAAGACTGATTTTGATTGGGAATGGCTGTGCCAGCAATTGTGTAGGTAGAAAAGATGTAATTAATATTGCTGGTGAGATGATCCTGAATAGTTTTCTTAGATATAGAGAATAGTTTGATAAATGCATACTGGTTGATATTTGGTTTATTACTTTCTCAGATAGTTTAGTGGATGAGATTAATACATTGCTTTACGAAAATTTACATTTAATTTAGGAGTCAGGATTTGGGGGAAGATAGGAGAGAATACAATATTAAATTACGAATTCCGAATTCCGAATGATGTTGGGGTTAATTTGTAAGGCGCGATTGTAGTCGGCAATGGCGTTTTCATGGTTTCCTAACAAGAGATGAGTAGCGGCGCGATCGCAGTATCCTTCTGCTAGATTGGGGTTGAGTTGTAATAATATATTGCTGTCTGTAATTGCGCCTTGATAGTCTCCTAAATGGCGACGGGCATTAGCTCGTAAGCCATAAACTATAGGTAGGATGGGATTAATTTGTAAAGCGTAGTTATAATCTGCGATTGCGTTTTCATAGTTTCCTAAACTGCTATAAACTAAACCTCGTTCATAGTATGCTTGCACATCATCAGGATGGAGTTGTATTGCTTGGTTAAAATCAGAGATTGCTTGTGGATATTCTTGGAGATGAGACATTACTAAACCACGATTATAATAAGCTTCGGCAAATTTGGGATTAATGAGTAATGCTTGATTATAATCTCCTATTGCACCTTGATAGTCTTGGAGAGCATAGCGGCTATTACCCCGGTTATGATAAGCTGCTGCTAAACGTGGATTTAGCTGTATTGCGTGGTTGTAATCGGAAATTGCTGCTTGATATTTACCGAGAATATGTTGAATATTACCACGATTACTGTAAGCGGCCACAAAATCAGGATAGTGTTGTAAAGCTTGGTTAAGATCGAGAATAGCAGCTTGATAATCTCCAGTTTGAAAACAAGCTAAACCCCGGTTATGAAATGCTTTAGCAAGATCAAAGTTGATATTTTTCGCTGAAGAAAGAGAATTTTTAATTACTTGTTGATAATCAGCAATCGCTTGCTCAAATTTGGCTAGTTCTAAGTAGGATTTAGCACGGTAATGGTAAATTTCAGCTAAATTTGGATTCAGTTGTATGGCTTGATTAAAAGATGCAATCGCATTTTCATAATCACCGTGTAAATATTGCTTTATGCCCTGTTTTATCAACTCTTCTGTATTCATATACCAATTCGGTTTGAGTTGTCAACTGACTTATAAATTTTATCAGTTGGATGAGATCAGACAGTGGTTATTAAACCCAGACAAAGAAAGATTTTCTGCCCTGTTCCCTCCTAGATGTAAATGATTTAACATCAACTCATCTCGTTGTTGCCAAACTACAAATATATTTGATCTGCCATCATTTAGGCTTTCTAAATCAATTAGATAAACATCATTTACCTGTTGTAACTTCAAACCCAATAAACTTAAAAGTCGATTGAGTATCTTAATTCCTGAAATATTTTTTTGCCCTTTGACTAAATCAATACCTAATGCTCTTTTAATATGTTGACTACTTTGAATAACAACATTCTTTAGCCAAATTAAATCAGCATCATTTTCCCTAAAGACCCTGCCAAGTTCTAAAAATTGTAACATACCTAATGCTCGCATTGCTTCAACTTTCAGGGTATAAGTTTTTAAATCTGGTAAAAATACTTTACCTTCACCCCAAGATAATTGTTGATGCCACTCTTGCTGATCTCTACTATAGAAGTATTCACTTTCATGAGTGAGATAATAATGAATTAATAATTGTCCATAATATCCTTTATCATCTTGCAATTTTAATAAAGGAGTTACTTCAATTCCGTACCTATTTTTGAGGATATATTTATTGATTTGATGACGTTCTTGATCGCTGAGAGAATGTTTAGCTAGTAACTGATCATATTCGACATAATCAATATCCTTAGCCGTAGCTACAGTATTTGCAGATAATTGTTGATTATGTTGTTTAATTTCTTGGATTTTACGTTTAATATCTTTAGCTTTTTGACGACTTTGCGCCCAATCTTTCTGCACCTTAACAATGTCTATAATTAATCTTTTACGGGTTTCTATATCACTAGCATCAGTAGCAAAGAAAGCTAAACGCAAATCTCGAAGAATATTATTTTGAACGGCCTTATTACGCATCATAATGTGATGTCCATCAGCAATTAATCCATCTTGTAGAGATTGTCGATAAAGACAAATAGAAGCATTTACCCTAGCTGATAATTTAGCCCAAGTTCGTAAATGAATTGGGTCATATACCATAGGTAAATCTACATCTATTTTATGTAGAGGACTGAGTAAAGCTAAATTTTCTTTTTGATTTTCTTGATACCAATGAGATAGTAATTGATAATTTGTACTCCCACTGCCAATTAAACCAATACCACGTTTAGCACACCACACAACACGGGGAACATCATCTCGCACTCTTGCTAGTGCTTGACGTGCTTCTGAGTCAGGAATTACCCCTTGAAAAATGCCATAAACGCGGTCAAAATGTTGGACATCAATACTAATTCCTGTACCCAAACTAGGGGTAACAAATACGGTATCATAGTTAGTAATTTTTTGATTAATAGCAGCAATAACATCAGCTGCTGCATGGCCTGGGGTATTAGTAGTTTGACTACTGACTACTAAAGTATCAGGAAATTGCTTTCTTAATTTCTGTAAACGTTCTTTGAGATAACGTTCAATTGTTTCACAACTATAACGTCCAGTGCGACTATCAGTAGTTACATAACATTTACGTCCAGCAATTAAATCTAATTCCAGATGATGAATTAACGGTGTAGGATTAGGTGAATCATAAAAAGTTACATCCCAACCTTTCTGAGGTTTCCAGTCATTTATAACTAACCAAGGCGTGATTTTAGTTCCTGCTAAACCTTGTAAATATTCTAGAGAAATATCTGATAAATCAGCGTCTTGGGCAATTATTAACCCCCCGGTTGTGAGAACAGTAGTAATTAATTGTTGAAAAATCCTCAGAATTTTTACACGCTTATGTTTGCAAGTATTACTATTAAGTAAATGCCATAAAGATTGTTCAACTTCATCTAAGATTACTATTGCCCCTTGCCAATCATCTGGATTCAGTTTCCAAAGGGAATCAACGCATAAACCAAAAGATTTAGGCACGGGTAATTGATAATTAAGAATTGGTAATCTTGGTTCTGTTTCTACAGTCCAAGCATCAGGGCTAATTCCCCATGTAATGCCAATTTTTGCACATAAAAATTTTCCTAAAAGGATGCGATGAGTAATTAATAAAACTGGTTGATTACGACTTTTAGCTTGATTAACAACCGCTTCCAGTCCAGTAGTTTTACCTGTGCCTTTAGCTGATTTAACTCCCACTAAGCCAGAAGCGGGAAAAGGTATTTTTTCTAAATAAGATTGATTAACATTTAGTGCAGCAGATATTGTTAATTCTGTATGGGGTTTAGTTTGAGCTAAGTAAATTTCTAAATCTAGACTTTGGCGATAAATTTTATCAAAATTAGCTGCACCTTTAGCGAGAATAAACTCATCAACTCCTTTTTCTATTCCTGGTAATTCAATAACTTTTACAGGGCAATTTTGTTGTTGAAATAAACAACCAATTTGGGAAATAGCATGATTGACGGCGGCGATTTTTTTGGCTTGAGTTTCAAAATCAAAACATATATAAAAATTTCTATTTTTGGTAGTAAAAACTTCTAAATCTGGAATGAGTTGACGACGGGTAACTTTACCAAACTCATCTTTCACAACTCGATAACCGCTAGTAATTCCAGGAATAGCGATCGCCACATAACCTTGTGTTAATAAAGCTGCTGCTTTTTTCGCACCTTCACAAATAATAATTGAAAGATTAAATTCCATTATCCATTGCCAAAAACCTTCTGCTTCTCCATCTTCAGCAATGATGATATTTTCAGGCATGGGAATGTTATAACGTTGGGAAACTTGCTGCCAAATTTGCAAAGTTACCCGCAGACAAAATACCCTTGTTGCTGTGCTGGGGGGATGTTCATATTTAATAGACTTACCATTTTTATTTTGTCGGGGTTGGGTTGGTTTAAAACATCCCCATTCCATCATCTGCCAATTATTCAGAGGATCTCGTCCCGAACACCACCAACCACCTGCTGTAATATGGTTGTAACGTTGCAACCAGGCACTTTTGATCATGCCCGTATTGGTACGCGGGAGTTGTTCGGAAATGAGTAAATACTGATATGCGTTCACACCTTGAAGCGATCTAAAATTTAGAAGCGCCAAGTGTAAATCTATACAACTATCCTTGACAAGTTCTTCAAGGTGTTGAGGGTGTAAATAATCCACAAGCATGGGCAGAAGCACTAAAAAAAGAGATGGGGGAAGACAACGGAAATAAAACCTTAACACGCATCTGCTAATTTTTTATAAAATAATTTGTTACATTTAGCTGTATTTTTTTAAACATTGTTTTTACAAATACTTCGGTTAATACAGGAATTGCGGTTTTTTCCCATTGAATGGTGAAAATAATAATTTTGTATTGTGATTTTTGTATGTTATTAATTTTTCTTTATCAGTATATTTTTTATGCAAGTAGTAAATGCGTACCTTTAATGGTTAGTAGCATAACTTGTCAAGATGTAATAATTGGTTTTAAAATGCAGTAATAGTTACTTAAATATTAAGGCGGGCAGGGATGCCCACCCTACAAGAGTTAGACTTATTTAAGTAATACAGTTTAAATGCGGAACAGCTTAGGAATGAACAGAAAAATAGAGACTAAAAAGACTTGATGTTAAGTAGGTCAGCGTTAAAAATTGTCGTTATGACAAGGCAGCAGGGAAGAGGTTTTTAGGCAACTTTACGTTTCGTTACATAGTTCCGTTTTTGCACCTTTCTACTTATGTATTTTCCTCCAAAATTAAAATAGAATCTGCACTGCGTCCAAACTCTTCTGGTGCATATTGCAGATATACTTCTGCACCAGGCCAAAGGAAAGTTCCCGGAGTCACAGAACGGACTAAATAATGTAAATTGTAAACTCCTGCTTCCAGATGATTTGCATAGGAAATAATCCTATCTTTATAGATAGTTTTATATCCTAATTGCCAATTATCGGCTTTTGCTTGTAATGCTGGTGTGGCAGTTTGAAAACTTTGATCTACTGCTTCAAAAGCTGCGGGTAATGGGTCTTTAATTACCAGATGATCTATAGGATGATCTGTAATTATTTCTAAACCAATATCAAATACTTCTCCAGGTTGTAAATTCAAAGGTTTATCAACAGCGTACATTCCCATTTTTTGAATCACTTTTTCTGTCTTAACTTTACTAATTTCTCGCGTTACTCGTAAACCGTGAAATCTTCCCGGTTGATTTCCTTGTAAGCGATAACTGTAAGCAGCTAAATAATGTAAATTACCTTGACCAGCTTTTTGTAAAACTAAATCATGACGACCACGGGGTAATTTATCTATGTCTACATTTATTTGTAAACTAGGATTTTGATAACCATTAAATCGTGTTTCTCCTAACTTTTTACCTGCTAATTTTACAGTAGCGACAAAATTAGGTGGTGTGGGTTGAAATTGACTATATTCTAGCAAAGCTGTTAAGGCTTGGGCATTATTATATGTGGTTTGCCATGTACCATATCGACGTAGATTTAACAGACTTTGGCATAATTTATCAATGATTTCCGGTGGTGCTTTTTGGTCAATAAATAAACGTAATGTTTGGGCTTGAATTGTTGTTGGTGAAACCATCCAACTCCAACTATTTGGTAAATTTACAACTGCACTACGTCCATTCTCATAGATGTTTTTTTGTAACTGCACGCGCATAATTTGTGCTTCATCTTGCCATTCTGGAAACTGGTATAGATATTGTGCTAATTTAATTTGAGTGACGACATCAAAAGCGTCGCGTTGTTGATAAATATCAGCAAGAAAACTATTGCGTTGATCACCTAATTTGGCTAAAGCAATTAAAGAGTTAAGTTGCAGTTGTGATTTACAAAGTTTGGATTTACAAAAATCATATTGTCCAGGGTTAGCGAGAACTTTTTGTAAATAAGTTTTCAGTCGAGATAAGATTTTAGCATCCACTAAACTAGGGTAAACTTGATTAGCTTTGATTAAAGATTCCGCAGCATAAGCAGAAACCCAAGGGTCGGATTTCTCTTGTCCTGGGAAAGCTGCAAACCCACCATCATCTATTTGCAGTTTTTGCAGTTGTTCAATTGCTAAGTTAGCTTGTTTTTGGGGATTAAATTCTGCAAATGTTTGGTTAGCTTGTTGGGGGAAATTTTGTAAATTTGCAGCAATTAATAATTGACTAGCTGCTGGTTCTGCAAATGGTAAATCATTATCTGCTAAAACTTGTTTTGCAGGTGCTTTAATTTCGGGAATTAAGGTACTAGCTAATTGAATTTCTAAACCTCCTGCATCTGGGAAGATTTTTTGATCAATATTGAGGGGAATTTTGATCGTTTTTTCCGTAACTCCTGTTTCTACAACTTGTTCTGTAATTTCTAAAGGTTTAATTTCCAAAGGTACTGTAAAAGCATCAGCGATATTATTTAACCCAGTTGCAAAGGTAACTTGACTTTTTCCTGCACTTCCCGCAACCATTGAAAAACGATAAGCTTGGGTTTTTGACTCTGCTTGAGTTTGTAAGGTTGTGGTTTGAGGATTATTTTCTGCAAACTTAAGAGAACCGCTAACTTCACCATTTATATTGAGAGTTCCAGTATTTCCAGTGGTGTTGGTGACGGATAAACCTGCAAGAATGCGATCGCCTGACCGGGCAAATTGTGGCAGAATAGCATTAGTTATTAATGGCTTTGTGGTGATCAATGTCGTTTCACCATTCCCAAAACGCAAATTTCCATCGGTAGCAACAACCATCACCCGCCAAGTGGTTAAATCATCTGGTAATTTAAAAGTAACTGTAGCTTGGCCATTTTCATCACTAATTCTAGAACCATTGTAATAAGCTAAAGGTTGAAAATCTTTGCGGATGCGCGTATTTGCTAAAGCACTGGATAAACCACCACCATAACCCCAACCTTTGGCTAACATTGCAGCAGTTTGGCTTAATCTAACATCAGGACGGTTATCACTAAACCGCGTAGAAATTGGTTGTTCTGCATAAACAGTATCCACCAAATTGGGAGGACGATAACCACTCAGTTGTAACACTGCTTCATTTACCACTATGACGGTAAATTGTCCTGAAGTTGGGTTTCCTTGGTTATCTTTTAATTCCAATTGTAAAGTTGCTTCTTTTCCAGGTTCTAAGGAAGTTTGATTTGGCTGAACTTGCACTTTTAAATATTTATCTAACAAGTTAACATTAAAAGGTGCAAAACCTATCCGCGCTAAATTTTCTAAACTTTCAGGTTGTATTTGGTTCAATGGTTTACCTTGTCTGACTAACACCGCTTCTAACGCAGCATTAGGTAACATTTCTGGGGTAATTGTAAACTGAATTTGGGGCGCACTTCCCTTAATTTTGGTAACTTGTTGATAGAGAGGCTTATCTTTAATTACCGCAAAATATAATTCTCCTTCTGAATAGGGAGATTGAATTAAAGCGGTTGCAATTTCACCAACTTTGAATTCTTTTTTATTTAACTTAACTGACAATTTATCCTTTTCATTCCCACCCCAAACTACCTGATTTTCTCCCGTTACCCAAATTTGTAAATCTGTAGCTGTGATTTCATTTCTACTTCCGCTAAAATTAGCACGAATTCTGTAAGAACCTGATTCTGTTGGTTTTAAATTTACAGTTTGGGGAATACTAGAAGATGTAACTTCTGTTTTAGCAACTGTCTGATATTCAACTTGATTTTTTGGAGTTCTGCTACCTTCAACTACTTGGGTAACACTGCTATATTTTATTTGCTGTAATTCTAAACTTACTTGTTCATTTTCTAAAGGTTTTCCTGTCGCATCAGTCACGATAAATTCCACCGGAAAATCCTTTCCAGCGTCAGCAACAAAATTACTTTTTAAACCAATCAGTCTGTTACTTGGTAAAGCGGTAAAAGTTTGAGAATTAGCAACCGATAAATTAGAAACATCTGCAACTTGCACATCTACTCGGTAAGTCATCGGGTAAGGTAAATCTTTCTCTACCGTTAGCGTTTGGCTATTTTTACCACTAGCATCTAATTGGGTATTTGTTTGCCAAACATCACTAGAGACAGTTGGACTTTCTTCTGGCCAAAACCACTGTCTACCAAAATTGAATTTCTCCCAAGCTTTGGGAATAAAATTAGTCTGTTGACGAGTCACAAAATATTTTGCTTCTCCCCCTTGTACTGGGGAACCAAATAAATAATTACTGCTGACATCAGCATTTACTTTATCACCAATTAACGCAAATTCTTGATTTAGCTGTAAATCAACTTTAAAATTCGGTGGTTTAAATTCAGCTACCCGAAATTCACCAGAAATTTCTCGTCCATTTTTACCCTTTGCTTCGATTCTATAATATCCTAAAGGTTGATTTTTCTGAATTGGTAACTCTAGGGAAAATGTACCAAATTGATTTGTAGTTTGTGTACCTAAATCGGAATTTTGCCCATTGGGACTTACCAAAGTTAATTTGTAGGTTGCATTTTTATCTTGCTGAATTTCACCTTGTTCTAAATAATCTGCAAAAGCAGTAAACGCAGCTTTTTCACCTGGTTGATATAACTGTCTATCGGAAAAAATTACACCGCGTGATATTGGTTTACCATTGTCCCAACCCGCATCAATACCATAACCATAACTACCGCTATATTCTTCGGTTCTCGCAAAAGCCCAATCTTGATTTTCACGGGCAATTACTAATAATTTTTGCAGTTTTTCATCATTAGTATAACATTGTTGTAATTGCTCTTGAGCAATTTTCAAAGTTCCACTTACATCAGTTTTACCAGTTGCACAGGATATAGGTTCAAGAGTTGATTTCTCAGATAATTTTGATGGATAGATTTCAATATTTGCTGCTTTGACTGGTGAACCATCGCTAAGATGATGAACACGAATTAAACCTGACTGTGGAAACCATTGACTAAATATACCTAAATTTGTTAATTGTACCATTCCATAAGTCGTTGCTTCTCTCCATAATTGCTTATTATTTTCTTGATATTTATTAGTTCTTGCTTGTACTCCATAAGCTAACATTCCCTGAATATTGCCCAACTTTGCTTTCAAGGGAACAGTAACATTAACCGCTTGATTTTTTCTACCTGATACTTTAAATTTTTGCCATTTATCAGGTTTTGGTAATAAATTATTGGCATTATTTGTATAAACTAAATCTGTAGGTTTAACTACACGATAATCTGCTTTATATTTAGATTCTGGTAAATTGACAGTATTAATATTTAACTGTAAATCTTGATTGGTCGGAAAAATATTTAAATCCGCAGGAACAGAAATATGCCCAGCTAAATCTCCAGTGTTGTATGTAATTGTTACTGGTTTAGCTAAAGTTTGCCCAAATTTATCTTTGAGATTTCTGTCAATATTAATCGTATAAGTTGTAGCTGGTTCTAAAGCATAAGGATTAATACTCACAATTCTATCTTCATCATATATTTGTAAAACTCTATCAACATCTTTAGGTTTGGGATTAATTTTAATATTTGCTTTTGCCGATTCTGGTAATAAGATATTATTAAATTCTAGCTGCGGACTACCTTTAACAAATCTACCTTTAACAAATCTACCATAAGTTCCTCCTGCATCAGCTTCTCCGTAAGCTTTAATTCCTTGAAATGCTAAAGGTGAATAAGTTGCTAATTTACTCACAAACTCTTGATCACTGGGTAAATTTCCATCAGCAGGAAGAATACCAGAAGAAAAAGTTAAACGATAGGATTTTGATTTTTCTAAAATTTGACGAGGAGTAATATTATAAATCCAATTTCGTGCAGAAGGATCAAATTTTTCTAAAGGGTCTAAATTTTCAATTTCCTCTGATTTAGCTAACTCCACCTGAAAACCTACACCTTTATTTTTACCTTCAGGAATTAGTTGTAAATGCTGTTCAACCGAATTTAAATCTAATTCCAAATTTGAAGTAAATTGTAATTGAGGTTGTAAATCAACCGGTGCAACTTCTGCTTTTTCCATCAGGTTAACACCTGGTAAATCTGTAATTTTAATTCCTTCAGTTTGAAAAGTCCAAGCTAAATCTTCATTTAAACGATGATTTTTTAAATCTGCTAAACCAGCTTTGAGAGTAACTTGTAGTCGCGTAGCTTTCGGTAAAGCTTTATCAGCTTGAAACCCTACCATACGCGGTGTTAAAAAGCGAAATTTACCCTGTAAAGGTGGCCAAATTGCAAATTTAGTTAATAATTCCTGCTGTTGAGGACTATCAAGAATTTCCACAGGAATTAAAGCTTCCTTAAACCGAATCCTAATTTGATTGAGATTACCTGAATCCCCCAAAGGACTGATTTGTTCTATCCAATCTGGTAAAATTGGGGGTGTAATTTGTGCAACTGTCGGTAATTTTTCCTTACCCGGAGTGACACCAAACAAAGTACAACCAGATATACCTAATATGAACATGATAATAAATAGGAAATTTCTTAATTTAACGACCATAATTTTTGTTGATGTATAAATTGAATAACTAACGGAAAATCTCTCTAAAAACCTCTTTCCTTCGTTTCTTCGTGTCTTCGTGGTTTATGAGAAATAATTAGAGATAAATTTTGTCAGATTGCACCATCGGTTAACCCAAGCTACCTATATAGATAATCAAAAGAGTGTAATAAGTTCCCCAAATTAACACAAATCTTAAACATTAAGAAATATTACTTTTTAGCGAAATCTCCCTAACAGAAATTGAAACATAAACCTATGAAACTTAAAACTCTTCCTCTCTGCGACTCTGCGACTCTGCGTGAGATAAAATCTTATTTCCCTTATCTCAATAAATACATCCTGACTATAATGATTATCTGCTGCATTATACGGATCATACCTTATTTTATCCCAATTCACAGTCAAGATATTGCCCAAAAGCAGTTAGCCTTGCAGTTTACAGATCGCAATGGTTTACCATTAGGAACTATCCTCACCCATGACCAAGAGCATACATCAATTGTACCACTAAATCAAATCTCACCCCAATTTATAAACGCGATTTTAGCGACTGAAGATGGAAATTTTTATCATCATGGGGCTTTAGATTTAAAAGCCATTATTCGCGCTATTAGAGATGCACTTGAACATAAAAAAATAGTTTCTGGTGCTTCAACAATTACCATGCAGTTAGCACGAATGCTGGATAATTCACCCCGGACTTTATCAGGTAAATTCCATGAAATTTGGTTATCTTGGCGTTTAAATGCGGGCATGAATAAAGATGAAATTTTGGCAGCTTATATTAACCGTCTGCCAATGGGAGGAAATATTTATGGTGTAGAAGCAGCAGCACAAATTTATTTTTCCACTTCTGCAAGTGATTTAAATTTAGCCCAAGCTTCTCTGTTAGCGGCTATTCCTAATAATCCTACTTATTTTAATCCTTATCAACATTGGAAAAGATTAAAGAGAAGGCAGAAATATGTTTTAAATCAAATGGTAGAGGATGGATATATTACTAAAGAATTAGCAAAACGCATATATACTGAAAAGGTTATTTTTCTACCTCGTGAACAGGGAATTATTGCTGCACCACATTTTTTGTTTTGGTTAGCAAAGCAAAAAACCCTTCCCCTCCAGCAAGAAGGGGAACTGGAATCTTTTCCTATTCAAACTACAATAAATCGCCCTTTACAACAATTTTCAGAAGCACAAGTAAAACAAGTTATTGCTGCTCTTGCTGATAACAATGTCCATGATGCAGCTGTTGTGGTAATTGACAACTACTCTGGGGAGGTTTTAGCTTATGTCGGTTCCCCTGATTATTTTAATGATGTGAAATTAGGGAGAAATGATGGAGTACAAGCCTTGCGTCAACCTGGTTCTACTTTGAAGCCATTTGTGTATGAATTAGCTTTGGAAAAAGGTGCAATTAAACCTAATTCTATTTTGGCTGATGTTCCTTCTCATTACGCAATTCCGGGGGCAAAATTATATAGCCCTACAGATTATACTAACAGTTTTCTCGGTCCGGTGCGGGTCAGAGTTGCTTTAGCAAATTCTTTAAATGTACCTGCGGTAAAGGTATTAGAAAAAGTTGGTGTCCCAACTTTCTTAAATCGGTTGCATGAATTAGGTTTTGAACACTTAAATCAAAGTGCAGAATATTACGGTTTGGGTTTAACTTTGGGAAGCGGTGAAGTGAGTTTATGGGAACTTGCAAGGGCTTATTTAACTATCGCCAGGTTGGGGAAAAGTACGCCATTAGTAACTGTATTAAATAATTCCCCAATCTCCAATCCCCAACTTCCAACACCAAACCCCAAAAACTGGCAATTAATTATTAATATGTTAAGCGATCGCTATGCCCGTGCAACTGCTTTTGGTGTAGACTCGGTATTAAATTTGCCCTTTCCTGCGGCTGTTAAAACTGGCACTTCATCAAATTATCGAGATACTTGGACTGTCGGCTTTAGCACTTATTATACTGTGGCTACATGGGTAGGAAACTTCAACGGTGAACCAATGCGTCAAGTATCTGGTGTTACCGGGGCTGCACCGTTATGGAATCGCATCATGTTACATCTGCATGAAAATCAACCACCCGCAGACTTTTTACCACCAGCGGGGTTAGTGCAGTTACCCGTCTGTGCTAACACAGGGTTAAAACCTACACCTGATTGTAGTTCCGTAGTCCAGGAATATTTCTCTTTAGAAGATAAAATCGCTTATGAAAATTCTGCTGATTTCTATTTATCACCTATGTATGATGAATGGTTAGCAAAACAACCACAATCGAATTTTTCATCTGATGAGTTAAGGATTTTATCTCCCCGTGATGGAGATTTATTTCTCATGTCTCCTGGTACAGAAGGACAGCAAAAACTAGAATTTAAACTTGCTGGTAATTCTCATCAGTCTATAGAGTGGTGGTTAAATGGTAGAAAGTTATCTAGACAATCAAATAATGCAATATTTTGGCATTTACGCCCTGGCAATTGGACTCTGGAGGCTAGACATGGCAAGATGCACCATCATATACATTTTCAAGTCAAGATAGGAAATGTCCAACCTACAAGACAAGGTTTTTCTGTAGCCAATCCCACCATTTCCCCATATTCTGGAAATTAAATAATTTCTCCAAAAACATTAAATCTTTCTTCCGGAATGTGTTTGAAAAAAATTGTTCTTATAAATTAGAACTAGAACTGAAGTTTTTTCAAAAAGGTATTCAACCATGACTAATACACAAGAAAACAAATCTGCTAAAAAGGCAAAACAGTCTTTTTCACCTGTTGATATTGGTACTCCTAAAGTGCCAGTTCGCAAAAGCAAAGCCAAAAAGCAAGAACGTGAACTACTCAGTGATTGGGAACACGCCAGCTAACAAAATACAGGTGACAGGTGACAGCTAAGAAATTAACTTAACAGGAAGGCAGTACAGGCGGAAAAATTGTTAAATTAAGTTAACAGTGAAGACTGTACAATGTGCTTGAGTTTAAGTTAACAATGAAAGTAGCAATCACGGGAGCAACAGGATTTGTCGGTAGTCGTTTGGTAAAACGACTGCAAGATGAAGGTAATAGAATGTTAGTGTTAAGCCGGAATACCAATTTTGCCCACAAGGTTTTTCCTTCTCAGGCTTTCCCAAATGTAGAAATTATGGGCTATACACCAGGTGTATCAGGTGCTTGGCAAGATACAATTGCTGGTTATGATGGTGTGGTAAATTTAGCGGGAGAACCCATTGCAGAAGAACGTTGGACACCGGAACGTAAGCAAGCTATTCTCAACAGCCGCAAATTGGGGACGCAAAAAATTGTCGAAGCCATAGCCAAAGCGAACCCTAAACCGACCGTCCTAGTTAATGCTTCAGCTATCGGTTACTATGGAACTAGCGAAACTGCTACTTATGATGAAAATAGCCCTTCAGGTCAAGATTTTTTAGCCCAAGTTTGTCAAGAGTGGGAAGCAGAAGCACTAAAGGTAACAGATGCTAATGTGCGCTTGGTAATTTTGCGCTTTGGGATTGTTTTGGGTCATGGTGGCGCGTTGGGAAAAATGATTACTCCCTTCAAACTTTTTGCCGGTGGTCCAATCGGTAGTGGACGGCAGTGGTTTTCGTGGATTCACATAGACGATATTGTTAACTTGATTATCCAAGCTTTAACTAAATCTAATATGCAAGGCGTTTATAATGCTACTGCTCCCAATCCTGTGCGAATGACGGATTTAAGCAATACAATGGGACAAGTTATGAATCGTCCTTCTTGGTTGCCTGTTCCTAGTTTTGCTTTAGAAGCAATGTTGGGAGATGGGGCAATTGTGGTTTTAGAAGGGCAAAAAGTTATCCCTCAACGCACTCAAGCCACAGGTTTTAATTATCAGTATCCGAATTTGCAATCAGCATTGACGCAAATTCTCACATAATTGGTGATTGGTGATTGGTGATTGGTAATTGGTTATGAGTAATTAAATCATTATTCCCTATTCCTGATTCCCTCTTAACTGTCACCTGTCACCTGCTATGACTAATTTTTCATAAATTTCTTAGACACCCAACTGGTAATTCCACTGAGGAGCGCCCCACCCATAAGGATACCAATAGCTGGGTTAAATAGTGGTATCCACAGTTTATGCCATAAATCTAAACCTAAGTTGATTCCTGAAGCATTACCAGCAACTGCTACAGCAAACCAAATAAAACCCAAAATCACTAGGAAAACATCAGCAACTAAAATTAAGTTGAGCCAATTTAATAGTTTATCTTTCATTTTACTTGTATAAACTTTTATAGTTGATGATCATAATTCATAATTGTGAGTTATGAATTATGAGTTATGAATTATTTTTCAAATAGCCATTTTTTGACTTTAGCTAAACTCTGCCAATCTGGTTTTCTGGTTAACCCATCTTCAATGCTATTTTTAACTTCACTTTGCCATTCTTCATTGACAAAAATCAACTGTTGTGCAAAGTCAATATGTTCTCGCAAGCCTTTCTGACCGGTTTCTAACATGGCTAAAGCGAGATTAATTCTGGCCTGTGGGTCTTGGGGATTTAATTTTACTGCCTTATTTGCAGCTTTATAAGCTAAATTGGCTTTGTTATCGAGTAGATATAACCAGGATAAACAAATCCAAGCTGAACTGGCTTTAGGAGAGCGATCGCACACCTCTTTAAATACAGGGATGAGGGTGTCGGGTGATTCTCCAGCTTTATAGCGTTCTAAACCTGTATCAAACAGTTCTTCAATTGTGATAGTCATTGGTCATTAGTCATTAGTCATTGGTCATTGGTCATTGGTCATTAGTCATTGGGAACAAGGAACAGGGAACTCTTAATAGGGAACAGGGTAAAATTAATTAACTTTTGCCTGTTGCCTCTTGCCTTTTTCCACTGACATCTGACCATTGACTATATTACACTCCGAAGGATTTGCCGCAACCGCAGGTTTGGGAAGCATTGGGGTTAGTGAATTGAAAGCCCCCACCAATCATCGCATCACTATAATCAAGCATCAAACCGTAGAGATATAACAAACTTTTGCGATCGCAGATTATTTTGAAACCATCATAATCAAAAACATCATCCTGTGGGGTGATCTTGCTGAGATCCTCAAAATCCATCATATAAGACATTCCAGAGCAACCACCTTGACGGACTCCAACCCGTAAACATAAATCTTGGCCTTGCTTGGCTTGGAGAGATTTTACCTGGCGCAATGCTGATTCACTCAACAAAATACCGCGTTCTTGAGTTTGAGTTGCCTGTGTCATCTGCTGTTTCTACTCCTTAATTATTCTCAATAATACCCGTTATATGCTGTTGATAGCATTGGGTCTAGTTTTTCTAGTTTTGTTCTATTCTAGCTGCATTGATAGGTCTAGACGCTAAATTCTCAACACTTTGTCAACAGCAGCTCAGGATTTTTATTCTAGAATTGAGAAGTTCAGTGTATTTAGAGGTGGGATATTTTTAGAGTTTCAGCCACAAGCCGTCTAAGCAGCAACCACTCTTCAGCTACAGCAGAGTTTATTAACAGTATTAGACATTCCCCACAGTTGACTTCGTAAATAGCTTTTTTTGACTAACCTACTCTATGACAAGTTTTAATCGCTCTACCAGTCGTCGGTTGAAGAAATTAACCCAAATTCCTTCTATATGGGAGGGCGATCGCCGTCCGTTGTCATCATCACAAGCCCAACCCAGAGACTCAGAAGAATCTAGGGGGGAATGTATACTCTGGGTGGATGGCTCTCAAGGTATAGTCAGAGGTATGGATGTGGTATCGCCAGAACTGGGACCCGAAGCCATAGTTCGGACTTTAATGCGAGCAATGGAGCATCCACACAGTCCAGCTAAACCCGGTAGACCGCAAAGAATTGTGGTGAAAGACAGGGAAATTCAATTTTACCTGCGCGGAGTTTTGCAAGATTTGGATATTGCTATTGACTACGCACCGGAATTACCTTTAATTGATGAACTATTTCGCTCTTTTGCGGATATTCTCGATAGCCAAATACCCGATTTACCTCCACAATATGCACAAATCCTGAATGAAAAGGCGTTTGCAATTTGGGCAGCAGCACCTTGGAATTTTCTGGAAGAACAGCAAATATTATCATTAGAAATTAATAAATGGGATGTGGGAACACTTTATGCCTCAGTCATGGGAATGCTGGGGATGGAGTATGGTATTTTGTTGTATCGTTCAGAGGATTCTCTGAAGCGGTTTCGTGCAGATGTGTTACATGATGAAGAATCTGGACAAAATTTAGAAGCAGCTTTTCTCAAACAAGATTGTTTATTTCTCACCTTTGATCAGGTTGATGAAGATGAGGATGAGGACGAGGATTTAGCAGATTTACCACTATCGGAAATTGAGCCTACTTTTGGGAATATTCACCCCTTGGAAGGACTGCGCTCGGTTTTGTATGAGGAAGAAGCTTTGGTAATGTATGTGGCGATCGAAAGCTTAAGCCGCTTTATCCGTGATTATCGTCATCAGTTATACGAAGAAGATTTCCCTGTGATCAATCGACGCTACCGCATTTCTCTCCCCCATCCAGATGAAGCGACTAAATCGGTATCTGTGACTGTCTCAACTATGCCAGAATTAGCAGCAGAGTTAGAGGAAATGGCGGGTTTTGATATTTCAGATGAAGATGAATTAGACTCTCCGGGTTTCCGTTCCCTTCGGGATGACTTGATCCCAGAAGACTCCTTTCTTAGTTTGGGTGTGATTTCTTGGGAGATGTTGAAGTCTCTCCGTGAGAATGTCAATCACTATCACTATGCAGGAAAGGAAATCAAACAAGCGGGTGATGGTTTACCCGTGATTTTAATTCAAACTTCCCGTCCTAAAGCTAAAACTGTAATTGAAAATATCCAGGCCGCTGGGGGTTTACAAGCTATCTGCTTTAATCCAGGTGCTAATCCCTTGGAGGGTGAAGAATATGATTTAGGTTTGTTAAAAACAGAAAATGGTGATCTGTTCCTATTTGGGGAATTTTTAGATCAAGACCCGATTCATATTGAAGCCAGGAAAAAATGGCATCAGCGGTGTCAGCAGACCAATGGTTATTGCGGCTTGATTATTGCTAAGGGACTGACGGGGGCTTCTCGTGGTAATCCGCAGTTAAAAGACATGATGGCTCTGTTTGAAGCGCGATCTCTCTCTTCTCAAGATTTAGGTATCGGTACTCTCCAACTTATGCCTCAACTGGAATTGGAATAATGTTCTATGTAGTTACCACAGATAAGTATCAAGTCTATACTGAGTTCAATAGTTCAGTTCTGATCTGTGGTTTTCTACAATGAACTCTGATGATTGTTGCTGCATAATTTGTGGTTAAAAAGATCAACACGATTAGTTCAGTTTATCTATCAGCTGACCGAGTTTGACCAAGAATTTTTAGTGATATTTATGATCTTCCTATTTCTTTGAGGCAATCTCTGATACTATCATTTTTTCCTTTTACAGTTGGATTCTTTTTGATACCCCTTAACACACAGCAAGTTGCATGATAATGACTAATAAAAAATGGGCTGTTAAACGTATAACCGTTAACCTAGCAACGCAGGAAGCCGAAAAACTAGAAAAATATTGTCAACAGACAGGTAGACCAGCTACTGATGTGATTCGTGAGCTGATTAGAAGTTTACCTCTATCTGAAGATACTAAGGAGAAAGGTTGAAATGGGTAATGGGTAATGGGTAATTGAGAAAAACTTCTTCTCTGTCACCTATCACCTATCACCTATCAATAGTTCCCAATTCCCAATCAATAACCAATTCCGACACCAAGCCAGTTACAATTTGTAAAGAAACTGATAGAGCAGCTTGGCGTAAGCAATAAAGGAACTTGGGAATGCGTGTTGCAATTGTAGGTGCAGGACTAGCTGGACTAGCAACTGCTGTAGATTTAGCTGATGCGGGTTGTGAGGTACAAATCTTTGAATCTCGTCCGTTTGTTGGTGGTAAAGTCGGTAGTTGGGTAGATGGTGATGGCAACCATATTGAAATGGGGTTGCACGTATTTTTTGGCTGCTACTACAATCTGTTTGAGTTAATGGAAAAGGTGGGTGCAGGTGAAAATTTACGTCTTAAAGAACATAGTCATACTTTTATTAATAAAGGTGGACGCACTGGGGCTTTAGATTTTCGTTTTATTACCGGTGCGCCTTTTAATGGCTTAAAGGCATTTTTCACCACTTCTCAACTTTCATTACAAGATAAACTACAAAATGCGATCGCTCTGGGAACTAGCCCCATTGTTAGGGGTTTGGTAGACTTTGAGGGCGCAATGAGAAATATCCGCGATTTAGATAAAATCAGCTTTTCTGACTGGTTTTATCGGCACGGAGGCAGTAAAGGCAGCATCAAACGGATGTGGAACCCTATCGCTTATGCTTTGGGTTTTATTGATTGTGATCATATTTCTGCCCGTTGTATGTTGACAATTTTCCAGTTTTTTGCTGTTAGAACCGAAGCTTCCATTTTGCGAATGCTGGAAGGTTCACCCCACGAATATTTACACAAACCAATTATTGATTATTTAGAAGCCAGAGGCACAAAAATCTACACCCGTCGGCAAGTGCGGGAAATTCAGTTTGCTGAGTCAGAGGAAAACACCAAAGTTACAGGTATCTTAGTTGCTCAAGGTGAGACAGAAGAAGTAATTACTGCTGATGCTTACGTTTGCGCTTGTGATGTACCGGGAATTCAGCGCGTTTTACCCCAAGCATGGCGAAAATGGTCAGAATTTGACAACATTTATCAACTTGATGCTGTCCCAGTCGCTACAGTGCAGCTACGGTTTGATGGTTGGGTGACAGAACTGGAAGACGCACAAAAACGTAAACAGTTAAATCATGCGGTGGGGATAGATAATTTGTTGTATACCGCCGATGCTGATTTTTCCTGTTTTGCTGATTTGGCTTTGACTAGTCCCGCAGATTATTATCGTCCTGGAGAGGGTTCATTGATGCAGCTGGTGTTGACACCAGGAGATCCTTTTATCAAGGAAAGCAATGAAGCGATCGCGCAACACGTCCTTAAACAAGTGCATGAATTGTTCCCCTCGTCAAGAGAATTAAACATGACTTGGTACAGTGTCGTGAAACTCGCTCAATCTTTATACAGAGAAGCACCAGGAATGGACGCTTATCGTCCTGATCAAAAAACACCAATTCCTAATTTCTTCCTAGCAGGTAGTTATACTCAACAGGATTATATTGATTCTATGGAAGGTGCAACCATTTCTGGAAGACGTGCGGCTAAAGTGATTCTGGAAAGTGTGAAGAAATAGGGACTGGGGACTGGGGACTGGGAAGAATACCCAATCTAAAATCTAAAATCTAAAACCTAAAACCTAAAACCTAAAATCTATATGGCTGAATGGTTAGAGCATAGTGTACAGGTAGAAGTCGAAGCGCCCATAGAATTAGTATGGGGGTTATGGTCTGATTTGGAACAAATGCCAAAGTGGATGAAATGGATTGAGTCAGTGAATATTTTACCGGATGATCCAGAAATTTCGCTTTGGAAATTGAGTACCGGAGGCTTAAATTTTAGTTGGAAATCTCGCATTCTCAAAGTTGTTCCTAATCAAATTATTCAATGGGAATCAGTTGATGGTTTGCCAAATCAGGGGGCGATCCGTTTTTATGATCGCCATACTGCTAGTATTGTGAAAATGACTATTTCCTACGCTATCCCTGGGATTATTGGTAAGCTTATGGATAATCTGTTTTTGGGAAAGGTTGTAGAATCGACAATTCAAGCGGATTTGGAGAGGTTTAAGGAATACGCTTTGAATGTGAAAGCTGATTGATTTAGATGGGGAAAATTGGCAGTACGAAAGCTGTAAAAATTTTGCTGAATACTGCCATTAAAAATTTGTAATTTTTAATCAGGACTTATTAAAATAAACTCTCTTTATGCCTCAATTAAATCTATTTGATTTACCAGATGAAAAGATAACATCAACTACAAATTTACCAGCGAATAAAG
The DNA here is from genome assembly GCA_004293145.1 of Nostocales cyanobacterium. Classification (GTDB taxonomy): domain Bacteria; phylum Cyanobacteriota; class Cyanobacteriia; order Cyanobacteriales; family Nostocaceae; genus RDYJ01. Next base: position 32,962 of record RDYJ01000022.1, read on the forward strand.
CAAGTAAAAATTTATGTACTAATATATTTTCTAATCAATATCCAATTCACAGATGGTACAATTTTATAGCTGGGTTTTCTCCCGAATTTGTGAAATTTTGCATAAAAGCTGCACATCTCAATAGTGATGATGTGGTCATTGATCCTTTTTCTGGATTAGGTACTACACTGGTTGAAGCTAATTTACAAAATGTTTCTGCAATAGGATTTGAAGCTCATCCTTTCTTTTATGATATATCACAAGCAAAAATCTTTCCTCCATTAGATACAGAAAAGATAAAATTTTTAGAAAACCTATTATTATCAATTAAACCTTATACTGGCAGTTTTGAAGAAATATGGTCTGAAGATGCTTTAAAATTTTTGACTAAGCTTGTTGCAGAAGATAATTTAGCTTTATTAGCAAGTTGTCTAGAAGTAGAAAATCAACTTTGTGAGGAATATAAATCATTATTTCGTTTAATAGTTTCTAAAGTGCTTGAAAAAACTGCTTTAGCTCAAACTGATGGTATTTATAAAGCACCCACAACTTTCAAAAAATCCATATCTTTTTATGATTCTGTATCTATTGTATGCAAACAAATATATGAAGATGTGGAAAAACTAAAATATGATTTTACTCCGAAAGCCAAATTGAATTTTGGAAGTTCAGAAAATATGGAGTTAGTTGAAAATGAAAGTTGTTCACTTTGTATAACTTCTCCACCATATTTAAACAACTTTGATTTTGCAGAAATGACGCGGATGGAATTATATTTCTGGCGTTATGCAGGTTCATGGAGGGAAATCACAGAAAAAGTACGTCGTCGTTTAATCGTGAATACGACAACAGCACCTACAGATTTAAAACGCAATCAAGAACTATTCTCTTCAGAATTATCAACAAGCTTCAAGTTAAAATATTTAGATTCTATTATAGCAGAATTATTTAATGAAAGAAAAATCAGACCAGGTAAAAAAGATTATTATTTATTAATATATCCATATTTTGCCCAAATGCAAAACGTCATTCGAGAATTGCACCGTATACTTCGGTCTGGTAGTAATCTTCATCTTATTGTTTCCGATGCAGCACTATATGGAGTTTACATTCCTGCTCATGAAATATTGAGTCAATTAATGATAGATAACGGCTTTCAAATTATCAATATAGAAAATATGAGAAAACGGGGTGAACGTTGGCTGCTTAAAAAAAGGACAGGTTCAAGTAAATTAGGGGAGTATCATATTCATGCAAAACGAATTTAATATAGACTTAGATATTGAGCAGAGTAACGATGCTGAGGAAACTAGCGGTACGCTATATGGTATTGCTATGGATTTCATGAAAAGTTATATAGATGTTTATTTAAAATTAGCAAATGAAACAAAAGGTTTTGCTGTAGTTGAAGCTAAAAATGCTCAAGATTATGAACATAAACTAATAATTTTAACTGGAATTAATAGCAATCTTGATCCGCAAAGTGCAACCGCAAATGATGTAGTACAAGAATGGCAAAGACGACAAGCAATAATTTTTGATGTGGAAGCATCAATAACTAAAGGTGTTTATATCAAAATGCGAGAAGTAGCACAAACCCTTATTAATGAACTTCGCCTAGCTACAAATAATTTTCAAGTTTTTGAAACTGAGTATATCAATAAAAATCCCAGAATGTTACCAATTTTTCAGAGGTTGATTAATGTCAGAAGTAAATCTGAAATCAAGAAAAGAATTGGTAATGTTTCTGATAATTCTATATCAAAGCCAGCAGCTAAAAGATTAGCAGATATTCTGAACAGTAAAACCACTAATCAAAATATAGATGATCAGGAAATTTTACAAGGTATTGAAACAACACTAGAAGGAATTGTCCGTGATTTAGTAGGTAGAGTATTACTAGAAAGTATTGTAGCTACAGCATTGGATGAAGCTAATGTTCCTTACAAACGAGAGAAAGAATACAAGTATTTAGAAGGAGTGGTTTATAATTTTAGATCAGATTTTGTTGTACCTGATGAAAATGAACCTCAAGCATTTATAGAAGTGAGAAAGTCATCATCTAGACACGCATCTTTATATGCTAAAGATAAAATGTTCTCAGCTATTAATTGGAAAGGTCGAAATAAAGATATTCTGGCTATATTGATTGTAGATGGAGAATGGACGGCTGAAACTTTGCGAATTATGGCAAATGTTTTTGATTATGTTGTTCCTATTAAAGCTGTTTCTTCAGTAGCAAATTCTATTGCTGAGTATCTACAAGGAGATAAATCAAAGTTGAAATGGGTGATTGATTTTTCCATTAAACCAGCAAATGAAGAAGTTGCGGTTGAGGAGGAATAAATACGAAAGATTAAATAACCCACATCCCGCAAAAATAAGCAAACAAACTAAAAATCACTGAGCATTATTTCTATCCATTTAACCACATCCGAAGATGATAAATCCTGCCCAATAGAAAGGATGATTATAGGGCTGTATATGGGATGATAATTTCCTATTATGAGCAATTTCCATCTGCACATAATTCCGCAATTTCAATTCCTCTGGATGCAGATTATTGAGTAAATCTTCATACCAAGTTATCAGTTCTGCAACAGTTATTTCTTTTAACCATGTAGTAGCTTCAGATAAAGCAGTAACTGGAGATTGATGAAAAATTAATCTGCGGTAAAATTCTATAATTACTAAAGCAGTAGCAGATGATTCAACATTCCAAATTGTACTCAACACATAAGGAACACCTCCATTGAGTAAACCAGTTGCTAAACCTACATACTCACCGCTGATATTCTGATTTTTATGACTAAAATTCTCAGAATTAGCGAGAGTAAAAAGATTGTAATTACTAAAAGTATTGTGACTGATTTCTGCTAGAGTCAGTCTATCTTCATTTGCTAAAATTAAGGCTGAGTTTTGAGATTCATTAAAATTGTTGATAGCATGACCAGTGAAATGTAAGATGTTGTAATCTGCGGATAGGGCATTTTCTAAGTTATCTTTTGTAGCTTGTGAACCCTGGATATGTTGGGAATTAGCAAACATCTTTCTCACAACTGCTGCTGCAAAATCAGCAAATTTTATTTCCTCATGATCTGTGTTTTCTATATTTTCAACGCTGAGGAATCTTTGGTGTTGCCAATTTAATAATCCATGATTTTTTAATTCTAATCCCATTCTCATACTGGGCAGATAATTAATGTTGTAATTTAGCAAATTTTCATGATTGAGAAAGAAAAGGGCGTGAGTAGGTAATTTGTGTAAGTCCCGATGAGGAATTAAAATCAGGTTGGTAATACCTTCAATTTCCTGAATAATTGTCGAAATATTGAGGATATTTTGTAGGTGTAACAATCTTTTTTCCATATCCACACACCAGGAATGATGGCGGTGATTTTCTAGGTTTTGATTTTGGTTATATTCCTGATATTGTGTTTGCCAATCTTCTACAAACTTCTCAAATTCAACTAACCTTTGTACCGCCTCTGGTATAGCTTCTACATCCTGTATGGGTGTTAATAAAAGAATGGGTGATGGGGCTTCATGTTTAATGATAAAAGTGTGTAATGCCACTGGGCTAAGATGCCAGTAAATGATTGCTGTTGTCGAATTGAGTAGTTGTTGAATAGATTGATAGTTGGGGGAGTAAATTTCATCACTCCAACCAGAAAGCTGTAATTTTAAGCAGGTATTTTTGGATTGTTCAGCAATTTCCCAAGCTTCTACTAAATCACCTGCATCTACAGCTAAATCAGCACCTAATTGTGTCAATCCTGCAAATTTCAAAGCCAACTGCTTTTTACTTTCTTCAGGGCGGGTGATTTGATTAAGTAACTGTTGTAATAAATCTAAACCTTGTTGTTGTAATTCCTGTGCTGGTACTGTTTGTCCTAAACCAACAAGCACTTTAGTGAGAGATTGTAAAACATCTAAATGTAATTCGGGAAAATCTTCGGCCGTGAGGGTTAAGAGCGCCTGTTGATATTCAGATACAGCTTGTTGCCAAAAATACCGGGGTGTAGTTTGTTTTTTACCATGTTCATAGTGTGTATTCCCAAGTGCTAGATGCAATCTTCCCCATCCTTCTGGGTGGGTATCAGGACGCAGATATTTCAACCCTTCTTGATATGTAGCGAATTTGCCCTCATAACCGCGTTGATTGAGGGCGGGATTAGATATGGCTATGCTACTAGGAACACTTAAAGATGCTTTGTTATTAACTACATTTCCTACTGCTAAAGCGCGACCTAGCCAAGCTTCCCAGTAGTCGAGTTTGATTTCTAAGGCGCTGTCATAACAAGAAATAGCTTCTGGTAATCTATCTAAATAAAACAAGGCTACAGCTTGATTGTACCAAGCCAAGTGGAAGTCAGGTTTAATGGTGATAGCTTGTTGGTAGGAACTAATGGATTCCTCTCGTCTGACTAAATTTTCTAAAGCGATGCCTCGATTATACCAAGCTAGGTAAAAATCAGGTTGAATGGCCAGTGCTTGATCCCAAGATGTAATAGCTTCCGACCAGCGTTTGAGGTTAAATAAGACCACACCCCGGTCAATCCAAACTTCATGATAGTCGGGTTGAATTTCTAAAGCTTGGTCATAAGAGGCGATCGCATCTTCAAATTGTTCAACTACCCCCAATGCTACCCCCCGGTAATACCAAGTTTCCTGATCTTGGGGTTGTAAATTCAAAGCTTGGTCATAACTAGAAATAGCTTCCCAAATTAGCCCTAACTTCAGCAGCGCCAAACCGCGACTAGCCCAAGCGGCTTGATAGTCGGGCTTAAACTGTATAGCCTGATCAAAAGAAGCAATTGCCCCATCAAAGTCGCCAAACTCGCCGAGAACTCCCCCCCGGTTGTACCAGGCCTTAGCAAAATCTGGTTTGAGGCCGATAGCTTGGTCATAAGCAGCGATTGCTTCCTCAAACCGTTGTAAATGAAATAAACTCAAACCTTGATTAAACCAATATGCAGGAGAATCTGGTTGTAGTTTAGTAGCTTGATTATAAAAAGCCAGCGCCCCCAACAAATCCCCAGATTTAGCTTGTTGTAAACCTTGGTAAAACCAGACTTCAGCCTGGTTAGTGACAGTCAGTTGAAAACTAGGACGCTGAATGATTGCTTGACGTTGATCGCGAATTGCCAGTTCCGAAGCAAGTTGCTGAACAAGATTGGTACTTTGCTCCAACCTCACCACCAATTCATCAAGAGTTTGGGCAACCTTTGGCTCTAAATTGGCCAAGGAATAATCCCAATCTTCTGTCAAGACAGGGGCTGAAACTTCCTCTAACTCTTCCTCAACAATCTCAGGGTAATCTTCGCTGACATACTCATAAACCAAAGCTTCAGCAGCATCTTGTGCTAGATGCTGATGACTCAAATCTTGTGAGTGAACAGCGTCTATTCCCTCAAAGCCGACATCTACATCTGTGATATTTGTAGGTTCTTCCTGATCATACGCCCATAATTGTTCACCAAAATCCCGCAGCAACTGCTGTCCTGGAGTATCTAACCCACCTGCCGCTGGTAGTGTGGCTTCCACCTCTACTGGTTGTGGATTTTGCTCATACCTTTGGGCTAAAAACTCACGGCTTAATAACTGGATGCCAATTTCATGGGCAAGTTCACCCACTTTGCCAATATTTAGCTCACCCAGTTTTACCATTCGCGTAGCGAGCTGATTATTTGGCGCAGGTGAAGATAGCAATTTTTCCCCAAATATCAGCAACCAATCTATCCAACGTTCAACAGTGATCCGGGGTTCCATCCGCTGCAAATACTTCAGCACCCATAATTGACCCCGTGCTTGATGTACACCCTCAAGCAACTCGTTAAACAATACTTCTAGATCCGCATTGCTTAATTCTGGCAGAGGTTCTACCAGATTATTTCCCCCTTGTCGGTCGCCATCATCAGTTTGCCGACTGTCAAAGGGGTACTTGATAAATTCGTTAAGCCACTGCAATAGCCACCTGAGCATTTGCCACATTCTTGGATTTTCTTTCTCCTAGATTGTAGCCATCGTTGTGTCAAAAAAATCATTAATCACCTAACAGACTAATCAATTTAGATGGGAATGGGTGGATATAGCCCTAAAAACTACACAAAAATTTACCAGTAAACAGAAATTACTACTGTTGCTCCCCTCAATTTTCTGAGGTAGAAGAAGATTGATCAACGACCTGTGATTGATGGATCAATCTTTGGATGATCATCTGTGGTTCATCTGTTTCCATTCCCAAATCTTGGGCAATTTGTTGGCGCAGGTTCTCATTCTCCTGTAACATCACCAATAATTCATCCCAAGTCACTGTTTGGTATTCTCCCTCTGGCAAATTCTCATCAGCGGGAATTTTGCTGACAGCATCGGGTCCGTCATACTCCCAAATAGGTTCACCTTGGGTACGGGTTAACAATTGCATCCCGATCTGATATGCCAAGTCACCGACTTCACCCACACCCAACTCACCTAGCTGTACTAACCGTGCTGCTAATTCGTTATTAGGTTTCTTGGATGCTAATAATCTATCTCCAAATTGATTGAGCCAATCTAACCAGCGTTGAGTGCTGACGCGATACTCAAGTTTATGCAACCATTTTTGCGCCCAAGCTTGACCTCTGGCTTGATGAATTCCTGTTAAAAGTTCTGTAAACAGAAATTCCAGATCCGTATCACTAAGAGGTGGTGCTGCTTTTTTTTCCACATCCTTTCTAACTGGACTAAAACCCTGTTTCCCACTAAACAAGCCCTGAAAAAATTTTTTGAGCCACTGAATTACCCGCTTGAGCATTTGCTGCACCATTGAGTGTTGCTTCTTAAAATTTTAGCGATGTCGGTGACAATATTGGGGAGGTGGGGATATCTCACAGGGGTAGGTTTTTTACATTGAGATTTATATAGGCAAAGACAAGGCAGGGGGCAGGAGGCAGGAGGGAAAAGGTTTTTGGGCAACGTTACTTTTCGTTGCCTACTATTGTAAAAAACCTACCCTTGTGGTGTCACCAGTCCCCAGTCACCTATTTTACAAATTTAGGCATAATTTCTGCCGCAGTAAATAAGCCAGAAATGCCCCGTTGATGCAATTCTTGACCGGCTTTTAAATAACCAAAGGCAGGACCACAGACGTTAGCCGCCATGCTGGTTTCATCGCCTAATGTAAAGGTGTGGGTGGATATTTTACCCTCAAAGGTGCGTCCGGTAATTTTCACATTGGTACTTAAAGGCTTTTTGGGGTTGCGGGTATCAACTACACCACCAACTGTCACTCTATCCCGTGAACAAATTCCGGCTATTTCCAACATTATATCATCGGCGTGTTCCATGTTTTCCAAGGTCAACACACCATTGGTTTTATCAAGTAATGCTTCTACTTCTGCATCGGTCATTGCTCTAGCAATTTCTACAGTATAACCGGGCATATGTCCGATATCTTCCCGAACTGTAGCGCGGTAAGCTTCCCAGTTAGCAATACCCACACCAAAGGTAATTACTACATTGTGAATTTCCGCGTAACTTTGAGCAGCTAATGCAGCAGCAGCGGTTAACAGTCCAGGGGTTGCACCACAACCGGTCATGTAGGTAATACCTGCTGCTTGCAGTTCGTCTTTCATTGCTAACAGTTGTTCTACTGCGCTGGTGCGTTTGATGGCATCAACTAACACACCTTTCCATCCAGCTTGGATAAATTGTTTGGTGACATTGGGGATAAAGTCGTTAGGAAGGTTAGGTAAGGCGAGGAAATAACCATCTACAGCGTCACCTGTGGCTTGAATAAGGTCTTGAATGCTGTTGTTGCTT
>RDYJ01000185.1 GCA_004293145.1 Nostocales cyanobacterium
CAACGTCAAGAAGCACCAGAGGAAGAGGAAGAACTGCAAATGAAACCTCTGGAGATTAGCACTTTGCAACGTCAAGAAGCACCAGAGGAAGAGGAAGAACTGCAAATGAAGCCGATGGTGCAGCGTCAAGCTAATGGTGGGATGGCAGCTACAGCAGATTTAGAAACCTCTATTAATCAGGCCAGGGGAGGTGGACAACCACTAGGGGATAATATCAGAAAACCGATGGAACAGGCTTTTGGTGCTGATTTTGGAGGGGTGAAAGTTCATACAGATAGTCACTCTGACCATTTGAATAGGTCAATACAAGCGCGTGCGTTTACGACGGCACAGGATATTTTCTTTAGACAGGGGGAATATAATCCAGGGAGTCCGGGGGGTCAGGAGTTGTTAGCCCATGAGTTGACCCATGTTGTGCAGCAGAATGGGGGGATGGTGCAGCGTGAGGTATATAACGGTTTGGAAACTCAAAGAAGGATATTGCAACGAAAAGTCGCAGCCTGGGCAAATGTGCAGGTAGCCTCTGGCACGGAAGTGTATCATTGCACTAATTACGCCTCAGCGAAAAATATCATAGAGAATGGGATTCAGGATGTAGCGAATGGCTGGGGAGGGGGATCACTTGGTGCTGGCTTTTACACCCACACAACCATTAATGGTGCAGTGAATTACGCTCAGAAAAAGGTAGTTTTAAAGTTTACAGTTTCGCGTAATGCAGTAGGGCAATCAGTAACACCTTCGGATTATGCAAGCAAGAACAAAGTTCAAGCTAACGAAGATCCGGTTGCTTTAAATGATTTTTTGAGCAATGCTGAAGACGCAAATGAGATCAAATGGCATGGAGGTGATGCTTTAACATTCAACGGCTTTGCTCTCGGACCTGCGTTCGATAACTTTTACGCGAACGAACAAGCAATGGAGAATGAATTGTATGTCTCATTATCTGAAATGGCGCTGCACCAGTAGTGCGATCGCCCACTCTTTTTGTGCCAGCGAAACTAACACACCGAACCAATCAAAACTACCAAAAATATAGACTTTAGACTAATTACTTACCAAGAGCGATCGCACTATTCTAGATATTTGTACTGGCGAAATATTCAACCACATCACGGCTTGGGCATCAGGAGCGCAAAATGAGAGAACAGGTAGGCCAGGGCAAAAAAGCTACCACTTCTGTCTCCATACCGACACTAAAACAGCCAACACGCGGCTTTGGTTTGGAGTCATCAAATATTGCGTCTCAAGCAACCCCAGAGGTAGAAACTGTTGAAACTGTTAACGAACCTCTCACCCACGATATCAGTAAAATATCACTCCGTCCCCAAGCAAAACTATCTATCAGTCAACCCGGCGACTTTTACGAACAGCAAGCAGATAGCATCGCACAACAGGTAATGCGAAGAATGGCGCAACCTGTTAACCGTCATTCTCTCCAACGTCAGGAAATATCAGAGGAAAAAGAAGATACAAATTTACAAATGAAACCTCTGGTTAATTTTGTTACGCCATTGCTGCAACGTCAACAAATGCCAGACGAAGAAGAAGAATTACAGATGAAATCTGTGTATAATTCCCATCTTTCCTGGTTGCAACGTCAACAAATGCCAGAGGAAGAGGAAGAGTTACAAATGAAACCTCTTTTTGGTGCAATTACGCCTTTGGAACAGCGTCAACAAATGCCAGAGGAAGAGGAAGAACCAGTACAAATGAAGTCAATGGTGCAGCGTCTTCCAGGTACAGGTGGAATAGCTGCAACTTCAGATTTAGAAACATCAATTAAACAGTCCCGTGGTGGTGGACAACCTCTAGCTGATGATATCAAGCAACCAATGGAACAAGCATTTGGGGCTGATTTCGGTAGCGTGCGTGTTCACACTGATGGTAATTCTGATAATTCAAATAAATCTATACAAGCTCGCGCCTTTACCACAGGACAGGATATTTTCTTCCGTCAGGGTGAATATTCTCCTGGAAGTAGCACAGGGAAGGAATTATTGGCACATGAGTTAACTCATGTTATTCAACAAAATGGCAATTCTGTACAGAGAAAATCTCTCAATTCAGGAGCAAAATCAAACAAACTGTATAGAAAATATACTGACGATGGGCAAACTATCCCACTGGGGGAAAGTCCCCAACCAACTACCCAACCAACTCAAGGGGATCAGCAAAATCAAACGGATGAAATAGAAGCAAAAAATAATACAGATAATCCTGAAAACAGCGAACAACAAAATCAAGCAACAACAGAAAACCAGCAAACAGCATCCACCCCACCAGCAGAGGGAGGGAATGGAACAACAGAACCACCCCCAACAAATAAAAATGATGCAGCAGTAGAATCTGCCAAAAATCTAGTAGAAAATCAGGAAAAACAGCCAAATTCAAAAGATAACAACGCTAATCCGCAAAAAATCAATTCCCAGGAGCAAGGTCAACCTGAAGGTAAATTACCAGGAGTATCCACAGGATTACCTGGAGAAACAGCAGGTCAAGCTAACGCAGAATTACCAACACTAAATGTAAATAATATAACTGCTGCAACACCAGCAGCAGCAACGGGTAATGGTGAAAAAGCCCCTGCTTCCCCGGAAGCTGATCCAGAATTTCAAGCAGTAGTTAATAGTACAAAACAAGTAGCAGTTGAGCAGAAAGAACACCCACCAGCTAATACTGAAGCTCAGGAAGCGCAAGATGCGGCTGAACCCCCTGGAAATGAAGTAGAGAGCAAAGCGCAAGCTAACCAAGTGGGTGAAATGGGACAAGCTCAAACTTCAGGTTTTGATGCTGCGGCCTTGAAAGCTAAACTGATGGAGCGTATTGCGGATATGGCTCCTAAAAATCTCAAAGAAGCGGATGAGTTTAAGAATGGCAATAAATTGGATTCTGTTAAAGGTGATTTAAGTGGTCAAGTTAAAGAAGAAAAGAAAGAATCCCAAGGTGATTTAGAGGAGAAAACTAAAGCCAAACCAGACACCAGTGGTATTGAAAACAAACAAGTAACGCCTTTAACAGCAAATAATCCAGGTACAGCACCAGGAAATGTTGGTGCAGAGAAAGCCGCACCTAAATCTAAAGGTCAAGGTGAAATTGAAGCACCTCTACAACAAGAAAGTCAAAATCTTGACCAACAAATGGCTAATGCCAATATTACCGAAGAGCAGTTAGCAAAATCTAATCAACCAGAGTTCCAAGGAGCATTAACAGCTAAAAAAGAAGCTCAAACCAATGCTGTACAAGGACCTGCTAAATATCGTCAAGAAGAACAAGGAATCATTGCCAATGCTAAAGGGACGGCTGAAGCTACCGCACAACAGCATCTTGAAGGAATGCACGGTATTCGGAATCAAAACTTGGGACAGGTAGCAGAACAACAGGTAGGAACTAAGGGCAAAGATGAACAAGCACGGGCAAAAGTTGCTGGTGATATTAATAAGATTTATGAAGGAACGAAAACCAAAGTTGAAAAAATCCTCAATGATTTAGATGGGAAAGTTATCCAAGAATTTGATGCGGGTGCTGCTAAGGCGAAAAAAGCCTTTGAGGATTATGTCGGCAAACGCATGGACGATTATAAGAGCGATCGCTATGGTGGTGCGTTTGGTTGGACTAAGTGGATAGGAGATCAATTTGTTGGTCTACCTTCAGAGGTGAATGTCTTTTATACAGAGGGACGGGAACTTTACATCAAGGAAATGGATGGGGCGATTAATAAAGTAGTAACTATTATTAGTCAAGGACTGACCCAAGCTAAAGCTGAAATTGTTAAAGGTAAACAGGAAATTCAAAATTACATCAGTCAACTGCCCCAAGAATTAAAAGGTGTGGGACAGGAAGCAGCCGCAACAATTGAAAGTAAATTTGAGGAGTTAGAACAAAATGTTGATAATAAACAAAATGAGTTAATTGATACTTTAGCTCAAAAATATCAGGAAAACCTGGAAGCCGTTGACGCTCGCATTGAGGAAATGAAAGCAGCAAATAAAGGTTTGATTCAAAAAGCCTTAGACTTTGTAGTTGGTGTGGTCAAAACAATTATTGAATTGACCAAAATGCTAATTGAAGTATTAGCAAGAGCAGCTAGTGTAGTTGGGGAAATTATTAAAAATCCGATTGGTTTCTTGAGTAATTTGGTGAGTGCGGTGAAACAAGGTTTCCTCAACTTTATGAAGAACATCGGCACACACCTACAAAATGGTTTAATTTCTTGGCTGACTGGCACAATGGCAGAAGCTGGAATTGAATTACCAGAAAAATTTGATTTAAAGGGTATTTTTAACCTAGTAATGCAGCTTTTGGGCTTCACTTATGAAGCGATTCGCGCTCAAGCTGTGAAAAGATTGGGTGAAGAAAAAGTCAGCCGGATGGAACAAACTGTTGAGGTATTTAAGATATTAGCTACTGAGGGAGTGGCGGGAATTTGGCAGTTTGTACAAGAAAAGATTGGTGATTTAAATAGTTTGGTAATTGAACCAATCAAGAATTTTGTTATTGAAAAAGTAATTACGGCAGGGATTGAATGGGTACTGAGTTTATTAACTCCAGCTTCGGCATTTATCCAAGCTGCCAAGAAAATTTATGAGATTGTGAAGTTCTTTATTGACAATGCTCAGAGAATAGCAGATTTAATTAATGCTATCTTAGATTCAATAGTGGCGATCGCCAGTGGTTCAATTGATCAAGCAGTCAAAGGTGTAGAAAATGCCCTAGCTAAATCTTTACCAGTTGTGATTAGTTTCCTCGCTAGTCTTTTGGGATTGGGTGGTATTAGTCAGAAAATTCAAGCAATTATCCAAAAACTGCGGAAACCAATGGAAACAGCAGTTGATTGGGTAATTGATAAAGGTAAGAAGGCGTTTGGAAAAGTTAGTAATAAGTTCAATAATAGTAAGGTAGGTAAGAAATTTAATGCTGCTAAAGATGCAGCAGTGGAGAAATATAAAGCCGGTAAGCAGTGGGTTGAGGATAAGAAAGAAGCTGCTCAACAGTGGGTAGATGATAAGAAAAAGTTAGTGAAGGATAAATATAAAAAGATAGTAAATAAAGGAAAAGAAAAAATATCTGTGCTAGTGGAATGGTGGAAAGCCAAGAAGAATTTCAAAGCGAATGATGGCGAAAAGCATACTCTATTTTTTAAGGGTGCTGATAGACAATCTACTTTGATGGTAGCGAGTAAGAACCCAAAACCTTATACGCAATTTTTAGAGTGGGTTGAAGGAAATGAAACATTAGATAATGATAAAAGAAAAGCTATCCAAGAAGCAAAACAGATTGCACAAAAAATTGAAAAAGAGAAAGGTACTAGATTTGGAAAAGGATTGTCTGATAAACAAAAAGAACAAGCTCAAAATGACAAGCAGAAAAACATCGAGAACCTTCTAGAAGAACTTAGAATACCTACTGCAAAACTTTTTGGTAGTGATTTGCCTGACTGGCAAGAACCAGAATTAGGAGGTATCAATAATGCAGGTTTTGGTAAGTGGATGAAAGCCAAAATTTTGACAAGAGTTAACATAGGAAAAGGTTCTGAACCTACTAAAGCAAAACATGGCATCTATGACATCTTAAATAAGCGTAGAGACAAAGGGGGTAGCGCCAGTTACTATGTTAGAGGACATTTATTGAACGAAAAACTTGGTGGAAAAGGTATATGGGAAAATATGACACCCCTTTCAAGAGCAGGTAATGGAGAACATGAAGCTCAATTTGAATCTTTAGTTAAAGCAGCCGTAGACTCAGGTGCTATTTTGGAATACCACGTAACACCTATTTATCAAGAAAGAAGTGATAAAACTGCATTAAAAGCAGAAGTAGATAAACGTAATGATCCCAATGGCAAAGAAATTAAAACAATTATTGATGCCGAAGATCATGTACCACGTGCCTTGAGTTGTCATTTTCAAAGATTAGAAAATGTTAATAATAAATTGCAAGGTGTAGGTAGTCAAAGAGCTTGGTATGTAATCAATGAAGTTAATCGTAATGCAGATGATTACTTTATGGGAAATGACTCAAGGAAACAATCGGAACCAATTAATATTAATTCGGCATCAGTAGATGATTTAAAGGCAATTCCAGAAATAATGCCACAGGAGGCAGACACAATTTACAATGTTCGTAGCAAGCGTAAAAATCCTTTTGGTCAGTACAAAACTCTAGCTAGAGAGACTAATATAAATGAAAACAAGCTAAGAAGGTTGAATAAAGACGGCCATATTGTTTTGTAATAAGTTTTTGACTTCCAAGGGAATATTCTAATATAGTTAGTAATTTTTCATAATCTGCTCATGATGAAAACTAGAGAAAAATTTCAGGCATTGAAAAAAGAACTGGAAGATTTAAATAGTATTCAAGTTAATACTTGCGAACTAACATTTTATGCTCCTAAAAAAGTAAGGAATAAAGCTCTGGAGATGGACGTACCAAAGCAAATTCTTTCTTTTTACGAAAACTCTAATGGATTTGAATTAGATTGGGAAATGCTAAGTTCCCCCCATCCAGATGTTTTAGGAATGGTGAAAATATTATCTTTGGTTGAAGTAATTCAAGATTGGAAGGATGTTGTATATTTTGAGGATACTGAATTAGACGATCCTATCCGAACTTTTCGTCCCTTTGATTTTTTTGTAGATGAAACCTGTGTTGGCATTTATTTAGAAAAAGATTTTGATGATTCATTATACCTGTATAAGTTTGGTTCAGAACCGTTTAGATTAGATTTAGATGTTTCTGGATACATAGAATTACTAATAGCTGCTAGAGGTTTTCTTTACTGGCAAAATGTTATCAAGGCATTGAAGACAGAAAGAGATAATACAGAAGCAGAAAGATTTAGATTATTTATGCCTCAACTTTTTCCAAGCTTCTCCTTTGAAAATTTCTCTAGTCTGTATGAAAGTCTTCGGCTCTCAAAAACATAAAAATTAAATTGATAATCTAACCACAATAAGTTTGATTACTTCTAACCACCAAACTCTTAATAAAAATGAGTAATACCACTAAACATTTCCAGTTAGCAAAGGAGTTAACCCTAAAAAACACTTCCCAAAACCCTCTCACCCTGCACGCCATTTCCCTATCCCTCACCACCCAAAACAACAACCTAATAGAATGTCGTCTCACCTTCCAACTCACCCCCCAACTCTACCAACGCATAGAAAAAGAAGCATTATTTAATCTTAAACCAGAAGTCCGTAATTCTGATACTGTAAAATTCCTCCCTGAACCCAACATTACAATAGAAACAATTTTAAAACCCGACTTATTACCCCTATTAACAGAACACGCTCAAAACATTGAACAAACTGCGAATTACATCCTCAAATTAAACCAAGAACAACCCCAAAATATCCTCCTATCTACCGAAAGTTGGTTAGCTTTATCTGTGAAGCAGCAACAGGAATCAGGAGAAATCGGTTATCAAACGCTTTGGGCTTATATTAGTCCAGAAAATCTGGCTCAAACAGCAATTTCCAGTGAAAAAATAACTGAAGGAATTATCAATTTTTTTCAAGATTGGACAGCAGCAAATTTATCAACTAAAACTCAAGAAACAGCCACCAAAATGCTAGAAGGAATCAATACATTTTTAACAGAATTAGATAATATCAATCCAGAAGAAATCACCACATCTTCTACAAATAGTAATATTTTTGAAGAAATGATAAATTTCTTTAAAAATGATGATTGGCCTTTTGTACAACTTTCAGGACAACCCGCTTTACAAATAAGTTTCCAAGGTAAAAATGGTAAATGGAATTGTTACGCTAGAGCCAGAGTTGAACAACAACAATTTGTATTTTACTCCATTTGTCCAGTCAATGCACCAGAAGAAAAGCGACTAGCTGTAGCAGAGTTTATCACAAGAGCTAATTCGGGGATGATGATTGGTAATTTTGAGCTAGATTTTAACGACGGGGAAATTAGCTACAAAACCAGTATAGATGTAGAAGGTGATAGAATTAGCAACGCACTAATTAAACGTTTGGTTTACGCCAATGTGATGATGATGGATGAATATTTACCAGGGATTTTATCTGTCATCTATGGTAATGTATCGCCAAAAGAAGCGATCGCTCAAATTGAGGCTTAAGTAAGTGGGCGGGAAAATTTCCAAATATATAACGAAAATTTAAGAATATGAACTTAGTCAACAAATTGAACCAAGAAATAGTCAAAAAGTTGTTAGAAAGTCAAGAGGAGGTAGAAGTAAAAGCAAAAAAGTCAGAGGTCGAGGATTCAAAAAGTGAGGCGACTAATAAGGGAAAATTAATATTAGATGCTAGTTGTGCGCCAGCAGATATCAGTTATCCCACAGATTTAGGATTATTAAACATTTTTCAACAAATCATTTACACCCAACCACCAATTTCTACCTCTGTTAAAGATTTCTCTAACTTGGCGTATTCTGTCCGCGCTGCTCGTAATAAATGTTTCATCTGCACTGGTTCACCCGCATCCGCAGCTAGGAAAGCCGCATTTAAGGCTATGTTGCGAATATTACCCCCTGGCACACTCAGCCTTGCTAATTTTGCTGCATCTAAACCATCTGTAGGGGTATTAGCTGGGTAAACCCGTCGCCATATTTCTGCACGTTGCGCTGCATCGGGGAAGGGAAACTGGACTACAAAACGAATCCGTCGCTGAAAAGCTGTATCTATGGAACTTTTGAGGTTAGTTGTCATAATTGCTAAACCAGGATAGCTTTCCATGCGTTGCAGCAAATAACTAACTTCAATGTTGGCATAACGATCATGACTATCTTTAACTTCGCTGCGTTTACCAAATAAAGCATCAGCTTCGTCAAATAAAAGAATAACTCCCCCTTCTTCAGCAGCATCAAACACCCGCCGCAGATTTTTCTCTGTTTCACCAATATATTTACTCACTACCGATGATAAATCAATTCGGTACAAATCAAGGTGTAACTCCTGTGCCAAGACTTCCGCAGCTAGGGTTTTTCCCGTACCACTAGCACCAGCAAACAAAGCACTAATACCTAAACCACGAGTATTTTTAGCTGCAAATCCCCAGGTTTGATATACTGTGGCTCGTTGACGGACATGAGCAGCTATTTCTCGTAACATTTCGGCTTGGGCTGGAGGTAATACTAAATCTTCCCAAGTAGCACCAGGGGGAATACGCTGTGCTAGTTCATCTAACCGGGGGCGGGCTTGTTTGCGGCAAGCATCCCATAAAATCCTGCTGATATCTTTTTCTTGCTCTTGGGCTAATTTTCCTGCGGCTTCTGCATAAGCAGCGCGAATAGTGGTAGGACTAAGGTTAAATTGTGCTACTAATGTTTTGACTTGTCCATTTAATTGCGGTTCTAGATGGGATAGGGTTTTTTGCCAGAGTATTGTTTGTTCTTCGGTGGTGGGTTTGTGAACATCAAAACTGACTACTGGGCGTTGGTGTATTGCCATTCTTTCCCGACTTGTCACCAACACAAAACCATTGATCCGTTCTAGAAAACGTCCGATATGATGAGAGCGATCGCCTTCTGTCATATCAAATTTATCACAGTCAATTAATAAAGCACTTTGACTGAGAATAGCCTCTCTTTCCCATAACCGCAACAAAGTTTCCATCTCCAGCGGTGCAGAAGGAACAACTTGAGCAGACATGATATGTATTGTCATTCCTAGCATTTTACAGACTGTGGCAGCGATCGCTCGCTTGCTAGTAGGCTCAATGCCACATAACTGTAAAATTGGTAACTTTTCTTTTTGCGATGCTTGCATCCAGACGGCTGCTATTTGTTCAGCCAGTTGTTGCTGTGAAGCAACTAATTCTCCTGCCTCTGGTAAAGGTTCAACAATTCCCGCCAGTCTTTCATCCAGGTATTGTGTACCGATAAAATAGTGTAAAATTCTTTCATCAATCCGCAGAGGACTCAGAGTTAAAGCTCTACCTTCACCTAACTCAATTAACCGCCAATATCGTAATTTACTATGAGGGGCGATCGCATCCCAATGGGGGTTTGGTAATGCTGCTAAAGCCAAACTCAAAGTTGGATAAACTCGCTGTGAGTCTCCTTGAGCTAAAGCACAGACAGCTGCAAAATCTCCATAAAACTCCATACAGGCGCACATCAGCAGTATATCCCTCTCAAAGCCAGTCAGCCCAAACAATGTACATATCTGCTCTAGTGCTGGTGGTGCTGACATTCCCGCCCTTGCAGCTTGTAACGCTTGTTCTCCTATCTGCTGTTGTTCTCTGGGTGCAGATGGTTGTGTTTTTTGAGCAGATATTTCTATCGCACCACGCACCATAGCCAAGGCTGCTAATAAGTAAGATTCATTACCCTCATACCACTGTTGCCAATTGTGACTGATTTTTGTGGTCTTCATTGCACAGCCTCGGATTGATTCACATTACTGCTATCAATTAATACCATTGAAGCCTGATAACTAATTGACGGCCGATAGTGGGTTTGTAAAGCTGACCATATCTTAGAACTGTCTTCCATGTTCAAAAATTCTGGAGAAAGTTTAATCTGTCCCAGTTGTTGCACCAGAGCAGATACAGATACCCCAGCCAAAGCTTGAGAAATTAGACTTGTGGTGTTACTTGTAGCGGCGGTTTTTAAGGCATTTGCAATCAATTCCGAGGAGATCACAGTTGTTTTGTGTAATAATTGCATCGCATACCCCAGTAGCAATTCTGCCTGAAAATCCTTAGCACCATAAGCGGTTAATAGGTAGTGTAAGTCTAAAGCGAGAGGTGGATTTACAGAACGCTGAGTTTTATTGATGCTGGAGTGTCTGGTACGAAATTCCTGAGATATCCAATCAACATTGCGATTTTGGGTAACTTGATAAAGAAACAAATTGAGTTGCGCTCGCTCATCACTTCCCACCTTAATTAAATCCGGTGGTATAGCAGTAACCAGCACATCACCAACACTAGCAGTAATTGAATCACTGACTAGCCCGTTTTCCAGTAAGTCTTTCAGCACTGCGGTGACAGCAACTATAGAAAGCGCGTTACTCATCATCATTCCTCACAGCACCAGCACAAGTTGATCATTTACGCCTCACCAAATATTTTTCAGGCTTTTTGCTAAAACTTTAACATTCAGCCTAGTTCTCTTGATTCATTAAAATTATCCCAACTCAGATGGATTAAAAATACATATCACTCAAAGCAACTAGCTGATATTTTTGCCCCAAATTCCGCTGATTTACCCGCTTTACCGCAAAGAAAGTCATTATTTACCACTGACTACCAATCATTGTAAAAGCAGACCAATAGTAAGGATGGGAGAGATTCGCATCCTGTAACTTAGTAGCAATTTCCAGAGGTATATCAATGTTACCCCTAACACCAGTTAATTGATTTTCTTCTACCTTAATTTTACCTTGAATCATAGCTAATTGTGCTTGTCGCAGTGCTTCAGATTTAATTGATGAAGTCTTTAATTGCCGATAAAACTCAGTCATCAAACCCAAAGTTCCAGCATCAGAAACATACCACAAACTAGCAACCGCTGATTTTACACCAGTTTTTATCGCTAACCCAGCAAACCCTAATTCAGCATCTTTATCTCCAAAAGCTGATTCACAAGCACTTAAAACCAGTAATTCCACTGGTGGTTGATTCCATCCCAACTCGCTGACTTGATCTAATCGCAATTTACTATTGTACAACTGGATGTAAGAACTGCTGGCATCACCAGGAGCAAAGTCTACGTGAGTTGCTAGGTGAATCATTTCAAAAGGTTTATTAGGAACAGGATTCTTTTGACGTTGAGTCTTGAGATTTTCCAGGGTAAAGCTTTGATTGAGAAAAGATTTACCATTCCATAGTTTGGCGATATTATAAAGCTCTACTGGCACTGCGGGTAAGGGTTCCTTGTTTTGCTCTTTGGCAAATTCACTAGCTCCCATTGCCAAAACTTGAGCGTTTTTGATATTTGAATAACTCATATTCGTGGTACTGACACTGGGTATGATTCCCAAGCTGTATTTTTCAATCAAAAACTGATTCCCATCATGGAGAGCAGCTAGAGGAATAAAACGTAAACCATTATCCAAAACAAAGGACAAATTATTAATGCCCTGTTTTTTTAATTCCGCTTCATGGGGTGCAATTAGCCATTTATATAATTGCTGTGCTGATTTTAAATATTTTGTACTATTGACATTTTCAAGTCGCATTTCATTGTACAGTTCATCAGCCACTTTCTTAACCCTTGCTCTGGTGGCATAAGAAACTACTCTACGAATAGTTTTACCTTCGGAAGTAAAGATAACTAAATAAAGTACATCCTCATCTATTTTTGATGTGTCACCGCTAGAAGCAAAGTTGGCATAAACAATAGCCGATTTAATCCCTGTTTGTGCTTCAATTTGTTTCAGTTCAGCTTGAATATCAGCCTTAGATTTTCTAATAAATGATTTTCCAGAATATGACTCAAACTCCGCTGTATATCGATCCTCTAGTCCAGAAACATCTGTGTCAACTGTCACTACTGGATTACTGTTGACTGCAACTAGCTCTGGTATTGGCTCCCTGGTTAATCTATTACCTGAATTTGTAATGATACTAACGGTGCCTATTTTATAAGTACCTTCAAAGGTTATTCGAGGTATGATGTTAACATCTGCTATAATTCCTTCTGCTGTACCCAGTTGCCCCCTGGGATCATTGTTTGTAAATGGATTACCGACTATAAATGGTGTATTACCATTACCTCCATGACGGATGGTGACAGAACCATTTCCATTGTTGCCTCTTGTAGAAATACTGGAACGAATACCATTGTTAGCGTTAAAACTTCCTGTAGCGCGGAAGAATCTTCCGGTTGCAATATCGACATTACCACCAATTCCATTTTCAGATTGAGTATTGATATAATTAACTTCAATATCACCTTCAGGAAGAGTGACATTATCTAAAGTGACATCATCTACAGTTACTTGACCTAAAATGACATCACCACCCTTACCAGTGCTAGAACTGGTATCTAAAAATCCGGTTTTAATACTATCCTGCGCTTGAATCTTAACATCTCCACCTTGAGTTGTAATATTATTTGTGGAAATTTCACCAAATTTACTGGTCAGGTCAATATTTGCACCATTAATATCAGCAGTCGTGATATTTTGATTTGCAGTTGCTAGTATATTTCCTAAAGGTGTTGTGTTGCCTATTGCTGTTGCAAAGGTAAGATTTCCACTATCCGCATCCAGGGTTAAATTACTATTACCATTTACAGTTTCATTAAAAGTAATACCACTTCCTGTTAATGTGGGACTATTAGCAACAGTTACAGCATCGTTATAAGTTTG
>RDYJ01000186.1 GCA_004293145.1 Nostocales cyanobacterium
CCAGATCCAACACAGTTAGAAGCAGTTAAACCCAAGAAACAACAAATATTAGGAGGAATTAAAAAAATTGAAAGTTGGTTAAAACCAATAGAAACAGCAGAAAATTTACCTGATGATGTCAACCTAGAAACGTTGATAAATATTTATCCTCATCTGCAAATACAATTATCAAAACCAAAAACTTTTAATTTAGTAAATAACTCAAAATCATCAGGATCATCTCGTACATCAGATATTGTTTATCCTACTCAACAACAAAAGCAACGTCACACTGATGCTTTAAAAAATGTCCAAGATAAAATTAATGAAGTTGTTGAAAAATTAGGTGAAAAATCAGAATCTCTGAAAACAGAACAAGAACTTGGAGGTTATCAAGTTGAAGTTCAAACAGCAATTGAAAAAATTACTCAAACTTCCCTACCTCAAAATTTACTCGATACCTTAAATTACTCTCTTCAAGTTGCTAAGAGAAAACTCAATGAAATTCAATATCATTCTGAAATTAAACAATCTTTAGATAAAATTGAAATTTTTTATAAAACACTGAGTAATAATGCAACTCAACAAGAATACATTGATACTATTAATGAGATTGAAAAGTTAACTAATGATATTCTTAAACAAGAATCACGTTATCAGCAAATAATTAATGACATTGAAACTCAATCCCAAAATTTAGTCCAAAAAATCGCACTTTGGGAAGAAAGACTCAGAGGAATAACCAAAAATCAAGCACTGGAATTATCCCAAGAAGTTAGTCAACAACAAAACCGTTTTACCAAAACAGAATGTTCGGAACAAGTTCAGAAAATAATAGAACAATTAAATCATATTATCTTAGAAAATCCTCATCCAGAAGAAAATACCATCAAAAAACAAGATGATGCGGATTTAACATTAGAAATAATTAAGCATAAATTGGCAGAGATTCAAAACAAAAGTCAAGAAAATGAAACTGAAAATCAAATCATCACTTTATTTCAACAACTTTCTTCTGAAAGACAACAAAAATTATATCAAACATTAGCAGCTTTCGTAAATAACCAGGAGGAAAAATAATGAGTAAAATCATTTTAGATCCTACTGGTTCATATCCACCAAAAAATTACTATACTGTCATTTCCACAGAAGTAGAATGGTTAAAACATTTTACCCTGGAACATGAATATTATTTGATTCAAGGTAAAGCACTTTGTAACTGGACAGAAGAATGGTTAAGAGTATGGAATAAATTAGATTTAATTGTTGACACTAAACAACCTCAAATCAATAATAAACAAGATTTTACTGAAACAGTAATAGTTAATTGCGTGGGTAAATGTGAAGGTTTAAAACCAGGAGAATTAACCATTTCAATTCATAATTATGACACAATAACTTTGAGTAATATAGAGGTAACGATTAATGAGTTGCATAATTTTGAAAATGTCAACCTTTCAGAGGTTACAATTCCACCCAATGATAAACTAATTCATCAAATAACCATTAGTGAATATCCTAAATTACCACCAGATCAAAATAAAATAACTATTCCATTATCTGGTAAAATATCCTTTAGTTTTAATGATGATAATTTAGGAGAATCAAAACTGGATTATGATTCATATTTGACTATTAAACAAATCTACAATAGTGGTTTTCAAGGAGATTTAGATGATTTCTAATTATGATAATGATTTAGTTACTCGCGTTTTCCAATCATTAAGTATTGATAAAAAACGTTTAGATTCTAGTGGAATCAAAAATTCTGGTATTCCTAGTTTTGTTGCTGAATGGTTACTAGATAAACTTGTTCCGGGAATGGGTAAGTTAAATGATTTGGAATTAAAAAAAGTTAATGATTTTGTCCAAAAAGCATTTCCTAGAAAAGATGATCCACAAGTTATTAATTATAACATTGCTAAAGGAGAAATTCATAAAATAATCGCTTTAATGCAGGTGAGAGTAAAATTAGAAGCTAATTCTAAACAAATACCTGAACCTTTAGCAAATATCCCCATCTTAAATTTATCCAATTGTGAAATTTCCACAGATATTGTAGACAAATATCAAAGGTTACTTAGACAAGGAGTATGGGGGAAAATTACCTTACGCTTAAACAGCAATGTGAATGGTAATTTTAACGTATCAGTTATTGATTTTGATCCTTTCCAATCATCGGAAGTTGATCTACAAGTATATGCTGAATATCGTTCTCATTTTACCACAGAACAATGGCGAGATTTAATGTTTTGTTCTATGGGTTATAATCCCGAACATCCAAATTATAATCATCTTGCAAAAACACGGTTGTTAACAAGATTAATTCCTTTGGTTGAATCTAATTATCATATCATAGAATTAGCACCTAAAGGAACAGGAAAAAGTTTTGTTTATGAAAATATTAATAATAAAGTTTCTGTTGTTAGTGGAGGTAAGATCACACCTGCTCAATTATTTATTAATGGTCAAACTAAATCAGTGGGTTTACTAGGACGTTATGATGTGGTAGTTTTAGATGAAATTCAAAGTTTAACTTTTGATAACCCTGATGAAGTTATTGGACCATTAAAAACCTATCTTGCAAATGGACGTTATAACCGTTCTGGTTTTTCTGATAATCCGATTTCTAGTGATTGTTCTTTGGTTTTATTAGGTAATATTGAATTGGATGAATATCAACTTCCTAAACATAGATATAATTTAATGAGGAATTTACCTAAATTTTTCTGGGAAACTGCTTTTTTAGATCGGTTTGCAGGAATTTTACCTGGTTGGGAAATACCTAAATTTCAACGAGATATGATTGCTGATCAAGTCGCTTTAAAAATGGATTTTTTTGGAGAAGCATTATTATCTTTAAGAAGAGATAATCGTTTTTACCAATATGCTCAAGAACATACTGATTTCAATCATCAAACTGTTACAGGTAGAGATGAAAACGCAATTCTCAAAACTGCATCCGGTTTATTAAAAATTCTTTATCCCCATTTACAATTAACCTTACAAGATTATCAAAGAGATTGTTTAGAACCTGCTAGAGAAATTCGTCAACAAATTCGCAATATCTTATACAATCTTGATGATGAATTTAAGAAATATGGTAAAGATATTTATGTTGATATTAAATGATTCTTGAGTCTTAATGAAATAATTTTCTCATAAGTATTCAGCTATAGCACTCGTTCATACCCAGATCCCCGACTTCTTTTATTTATTCTGTCCAGAAATTAAAAATTGATCTGGTGAAGTTGGGGATCTTATCACCTTCATATTCTTCTTAAGAATTTATTAACAAACTTAACTATCTTGCTATTTTCAAATATATTAGATAGCTTATTTAACAACCATGATTTTTAAGCATCTGATATCATGATCATTACCTTAATAGTCGCGTGGATAATATTTGTTATCCTGTGAAAATTAGTAAAAACCACCATCAAAACAGCCGTGACTTTTGCAGCCATCGTTGTTTTATTATACTTTGGTTTTGGGATTACACCCCAAGATATTTGGCATCAACTTACTCAGTTCACCCAAACACCAACAAGGAAGTAATTGATCATTGGATTTTCTTCCCCCATCTCCCCATCTTACTTACTTATTTGATGCTGAAATTTTAGCCAGTGCATCTTTAACAGCAGGAGGTAGCTGACGCATAATTTTATTTCTTTCTCTGTCCAATGCCACTAGCGTCACCTGAGCCGTAATATATAATTCTTGCTCATCAGTTGACACAATTTTGTATTCCCAGTTCATTCGCACACCAGTTACTTCTAGCATTCGCGTTTTTACTATCGCCATCATTCCTAATTGCAGTGAACGATGATAGCGTACCGACAATTCTACAACTGGTAAGTCGCAACCTAACGCTACTAAATCAGCAAAATCAATACCTATAGAGCGCAAACATTCTACCCGCGCTTCTTCCATCCAACTTACATAAGTACCGTGCCAAACAATTCCTCCATAATCTGTATGGTGAGGTTGCACTCTGACAGGATATTCAAACCAATTGTCAAATTTGGCTTTTGTCACCCTGTCGATGGCGCTAGTTGGCGGTAGTTTTGGTTGACTTGGTGTTTCTTGAGTCATCTTTAATCTTTTGAGTAATAAGTTGAACTCCTACCCATCAGATTTTAACAGATGCTGCAAAACACCTAACAAAACCATAAAAAAAGGTCTATTCACGGTAATGGTGAATAGGTTGTAGGTATTCAACAAACAAAGCCGCTATCACCAATTACCGAAAAACAAGGCCATATTTGCCATCGTCTTGGGCAACTTAAGTAGAAAGGCGCAACAAAACAGAACTATGTAACGAAACGTAAAGTTGCCTAAAAACCTCTTCCCTCCAGCATAGCTGCCTCCAGCATAGCTCCCTTGTGATCACGACAATTTTTAACGCCGACCGACTTAACACTTCTTGGCAAGAGTTTTGTGGCTTGTAGAAGCTTGTATGCATTGCTTAACAAGATTAGCTAGTTCCTGCAATTGGTTAATTGCTTCAGCACCTTCTAATTTCATTAATTCGCGGTCATCTCGCATTTCAGTCCATGTGATTCCGTAATCAGACACCAAAAAGCGAATAAGATGATTGTCACCTAAGCTGACCATAAATGAAGCACTATTCATTTGATCACCACAGGTATAGCAAGAAGCCGGGTAGCCGTTGCGTTCTAACACTGTAGCCAAGGCTTGTAGGTTCATTACCAAGTCTTGAACAAATTCTCTATGTTGATGTGCCAGTCTCAAAAACACTTTTTTCCTCCAGACACCAAAGTCATTTGAGTATCTTTTATATTTTCTTTAGATTTTCCCATTCTTTGGTATTGTAAGCTATACAATTCCTAGAAGATAGTTAAGTCTGTAATTAGTTACCCTGATTAGGGTAGTGGATAACGACTCTGTGTGTCGTATCAAGGTATTCAATTTGCAAGATATAAATCTCAGGTAAAACCCAAGAAAGTTAACATTGTTTTTAGATACTTTGGCCTACCTTAACTGCTGGGTCGCAGTAATCAGCTTTCAGCGTAGCTTAAATCTCCTGTTAGTCAACCCCGGAACTGTTGCATATTACACCTTTATCGGGGGCATTTAGCGAAATTAGCAGTATTTCTTTACTCTATCGTAACTTTTTACCTTTTTCCTGCCATCTCTATTTTTGGTGAATTTATTTTTGAACCAGCATTGATAGTTAGTCCCAAAACAGGAAACAGGTTAGAAATTGCAGATTGAGGATTGATCACCGGATTTCAGGAAATTTTGCTAAAATTTATACCAACTAATTAAACCAAAAAAACCCAAATCTATAGACATCCTCTCAAGATAGCTGAATTGAGCATTGGTTTTTAGCCATTTAGGCAATACCTTGAAGATATTCAGTCAGAAAATAGACAGCAGAGTACAAGGGTGGGGAGTGTAAAGTTTGGTAATTCTTTTTTCCCACACCCTCAACCCTACTTTAAAAGACCACTTGCCACCAACCAAAAGCAGGACCAATAAAACGGATTGTCACCCATACTACGACCATAACGCCAATACCAATCCAGGCTCCACGGGTAGTCAAACTCACAAACAGTTCAGCTTGAGATTTGGTAATGGGAACCCAAGGTAAGATGCGAGTATCTTGACCGTATTCTTCTCCCAATGCGGTTTTGGTTGAGTCGATGGGGGATATTATTCCCCGCACCTCTCAGTTAGATCCGTGCGTACCCGTTTCCGTGTACACGGCTCCCGATGTTCTTAGCTTGTGCTTTTGCTGATGTGTTTGTAATCGTGACAACTCTCGTGAATTGCTTCTAGATTATTTTTCTGACCGTTGGCGTGATTTCCGTCGATGTGGTGCAGGTGAACCTGTTCTTCACCGATGAATTTCAGACCACAGGAAGCACATCTATGGTTTTGCTTCTGAACAGCTTTAGAGGTTTCTCCGTCATAGAGCTTACTGTTACGTTTGCTCCAATAGGCTATATCTCCGTCGTCAGGTGATTTAGTTCCTTTGACAGAAATGTGTTTGTTTTCGGAGTAGGAAATTCTTGGAAACGCTTTATCTATCAGTTTTTTGCTAGAGTAGCGTGTCTGTTTTGCTTCCTTGTTGAATACCGTGTAAGCTCTGTGACTCATGAACCAAAGTGATAACTTTGACCCGTCCATCTTGCAGAACTTATGGTAATTTCTCCAGCCTCTAACTACCGACGCTAATTTCTCAGCCTTTGTGGTAGCACCATAGTTCGAGTTGTTGAGGATGTGTTTTACTTTTCTTAGGAACGCTTTGAAGTTATCCACTGAGGGACTACATCTAAATTTTCCGTTTTTCTGAACTTTGAAGTTCCAGCCGAGGAAATCAAACCCATCTGTCGCAGCGGTAATTTTGGTCTTCTTTTGGCTTACATTCATTCCGCGTTTACGGAGGAACTCGCTGATTCTTTCAAGTATCTCTGTCGCATCATCTTCGGGTCGGAGTATGATAACCATGTCATCTGCGTATCGGACTGATGGCTCAGTGATATCACTGACTGAGGTTTTGTCAGTGATTCTCTGTCCTTGATTCTCATGGTATCTGTGTATACTCTCAATCCCGTTGAGCGCGATGTTTGCTAATAGTGGGCTGACCACTCCCCCTTGAGGTGTCCCAAGTTCGGGGAATTCTGGGTTGACTCCTGCCTTGAGACATCGGAATATTCCGAGTTTTAAGCCTTTAGGGGCAATGAGTTCGTCCATTATTGCTGAGTGATTAATCCTATCAAAGCACTTTTCAATATCGAGTTCAATTACTCGCTTATTTATTCCGTTAGCTTTGGAGCTAAGGTTTAGGAAGATGTACTTTTGTGCATCATGGGCGGAGCGCCCAGTTCTGAACCCATAACTCCTGGCGTGGAAAGTGGCTTCGTGTGCTGGTTCGAGTGCGTATTTTGCTAGGCATTGCCAAGCCCTATCCGCGATGGTAGGTATCTTAAGCATTCTGATAGTCCCGTCCTTTTTGGGGATGGGGATTTCTCTTAGTCCTTGATGCTTCCAATTTCTGCTGTTCACTCTTAGTAATTCTTCAAGGTTGAAGCGTTCCTCGAATGAGAGGGATTTTTTCCCATCAATACCAGCCGTCTTTTTACCAGCATTTAGCTGAGATACTTGTCTTATTGCCAGAAATCGAGCCGAGGTTGATTTTAGAATCAGCTTTTGGAGAAACCGCGCTTTCCGCTTGTCTCCAACTTGAACAGCTTTAAATACGCGCTTTTGAAGGCGGAAAAGATTTCGGCGGAATTTCTTCCACGGTAGGGCTTTCCAAGATTCACTAGTTTTGTAACTGTGTCTAATCATTTTCTCTTCTCTAGTTTGTATTCTCTGAACACCTCAGTCCAATTACGGACTGTCCTACCCGAACTGTGGGGATTCCTCCGCTCGTCTGGACTACCTGAGATTCGACCGTCTCAAGACCCACAATTCGTTTTTCTTCGTTCCCTCGGAGAGATTGATGAGCCACTGCGTTGCCGGAGAGAAGTTGCAAGGAAGGTTTCCCTCCGGGCAAACTTCGGGGGTTTCCCCGGTTGCAGCACGTGGCGTTGTTCCGTTAGATGTAGCCAATTCAACTACTGGATTCCCTGGACTCTTGCCGTTACTCGACGCTGGTTCGGCGGGAATGAACTCCAGTGAGGTCAGGGATTTTGCGTTGCGCCCTGCCTGCAAATAAGTCGTTTTTCTAGGCTCTGTTTCATCGTAGGAACTCCCTGTTAGCGCCAGTGTCAACCCGCAACGGTCGTCTGATTGCGCCCTGTTCCCAGCTTCACTCTACAAGAACCGAGCTTGTTCGGTGTGGGCAGATAAGGAGTCAATTCTGAGTCTGAATGGCAAGACTTGCACTTGCATCTGACCGAGAGTTCAGCCCTTAATGACAGTAATCTGCTGTCGGACTGGTTTAGTTATGTACGGACTGGCTACCGTGATTCACTAAACAACGAATCGCACACGACGTTTTGCTTCACCCATAATTAACAATTTAAATTTCGGTTTAGGTTCTTAATATATGTTCGCAGGAATCCAGGCGATTTTGGAAAGGTGTCAGGAGTAAGAATTTTTAGTTACCCATTACCAATTACCAATTACCCATTACCCATTGGAATTTTCCTCATTAGGTTGAGAAAACAAGCTGGGATCAAGATAGTTCAAGCGTGCTAGAGGACTAAGGGCAGCGAGAATTTGAGCGCCGTAGCTGCGGTTCACAACACGACTATCCAGTAAAGCCACAATTCCTTGATGTTCTCGGACTGGTGCGATCGCTCGTTGCAATTCATTCAAAGCAGTTGGTAATAAATATAACCGAAACCAATCCTGGTGCGATCGCTTGTAATGAGCTACCCTACCAGCCACCAAAGGATTTTCTAAAGATGGTAAAGGCAAAGTCGCAATAATTAACAACCGGGGTGCTGGTAAAACACCTTGATGCGATCGCCAATATTCCCAACCTGTCACCAAAATCCCATTTTCATCCAAACAAGTTTTTTCCACCTGCACCCGCGAACCAAACTCCGAAGCCAAAATTGCCCCCACCTTCGATTTAAGTGGCACATCCCCCACTAACACCACAGTCATGCCTGGGGATGTAGCACTTAAACAAACCAGAGTACGGACTTGGTGAATAAACGCCCCTTGAAATTCCGGTGTATTCGGTAAAGGCAACTTATAGGGCGCATAAAGTTGAATCGCTTCCCCTTGACTATCAGTTGAAAACTTCAAACAAGTTACATCCTCTAACCCCAAACGTTGACGGAACAGAGGAGCTTCCGTTTCTGGTTCTAAAGCACTGCCAATTAAGACTACAGGTTGACGCTGCCAAATTGGTGCGAGTATTTTGGCTAATTCAATTGGGGCATAATGTAAAGAAAATAACCCTTGACGACGGGCAATAGTAGCCCAGAAGAGAGCAGGAGATGGGGAGATGGGATCAGCAGAATGATCAAGGCAGTTTTGGAATTGTTGTCTCAAGTTGTTCCAAACATCTGGCAGATGATTTGTATTTAGGTCTAAAGCCAAAAACAGACCTTGTAAAATATCAATTTCCGTTTGAGAAATTAGATAACAGTGGTATGGATTTTCTGGATGTTGGAATAATTCATGTGTCAACTGTACCCTAGCTTCACGAATCACCTCAGCCTCCTGGGGACAGGCCAACATAAGTTGATCCCAGTCATGAGGTTGAATATCTTGAGTTAGCTGATCACGTACCCAATCTTCTAAATCATCAACGCCATCAATAATAGTAGGAATATTTAGCGGAAAATTATCATTATCAGCCAACTGCCCCTTTAACCAAGCTTGGGGGGATGTTAACAACAACCCTTGAAAATCAGAACCAGGCCAAACTTCACCCGTTCTAATGGGTTTGTTAGCTGATAACCACTGCTGTAGACGGGGAATTTCTATATTCAGTAAGCGTTGCTGCACCACTTCCGATGCCACAATAATTACAGGACCATGCCACATCAAGGCGGATGCGATAAAACTTGTGCGATATCGTCCTTGGTAGCCACAAACTGCCCCGACTTGAATTAAAGCACTACGTCCTAAACGCAAAGCCCGTGCTACCAACCGTGCCATCGTTAAGTGATGGTTCCAGGAAGGGAACCCGGCCTGCGATCGCAGGAAGTTATGTAGTGATAAATGAACTTCTGCCTCAATCACACGCTTTTCATCCCATAACAAGTGACTTTTTCCGAACTTCCCCACTTCTATTATGTTGTCAGGGAGTAGGGAACAGGGAACTCTTAACAGGGAACAGGGAATATTTATTTTTCTTCTGCCTTCTGCCTCCTGCCTCCTGCCTTCTGCCTCTTCCAATCACCATTTACCAACTTCCCTTAATTATGCCAACTTACAAAGGAATTTCCAGCGAAGCCTTCAGGCATCCACTAGATCGCCAAGCCGAGCAAGCTTTGCGAAGTTTACCGGGATTTGATTTAATCGCTCGTAAATTTGTGGAATTTGTCTATGAACGCCCTCAATTAATTTATCTCATGGGCAACAACATCCAAGTCGGACCGCGCCAATATTCCACTATTTACCAAATGTTTCGGGAATGTGTGCGAGATTTGGATATTTACCCCGAACCTACACTGTTTATCTCGAACAACCCCCAAGTCAACAGCTACGCATTGGGGCAAGAAAATCCTTACATAGTCGTTAACACAGGGATACTGGACTTACTCAATGAAGCCGAAATTCGGACGGTGTTAGCCCATGAACTGGGGCATATTAAATGTGGTCATACTATTTTAATTCAAATGGCGATCTGGGCAATGAGCGCCGCTTCCACCCTTGGCGACTTAAGCTTTGGTTTAGGTAATTTTGTCAGTCAAGCTTTAATTTATGCCTTGTTTGAATGGCGACGTAAAGCCGAATTATCCGCAGATCGGGCAGCATTATTAGTCATGGATGACCTCAATACAGTCATGTCAACCATGATGAAAATATCAGGCGGTAGTAACAAATATGCCCACGAATGTAGTTTACAAGAATTTATCCAGCAGTCAGAAAAGTATCAGGCACTGGATGAAGACGGACTTAATCAAGTATATAAATTTCTGAATTACAACGGCGCTCAAGGAATGATGCTCAGTCATCCTTTCCCAGTAGAACGAGTGCATTATTTACGGAGTTGGGCAGTATCAGAAGAATATCAGCAAATTCGCCAAGGTAACTATCAGCAAACACCCGCCACCGGAGCAGTCAATGTCAAAGTTGAAACACCTGAAAATGAAGCAGAAAAATTGCGCCAACAACTTGAAGAATTACAACGAGAAATTGATAGATTAAAAAGTCAGAATAGGTGACAGTAAGAAGGGAATAGGGAATAGGGAACAGGGAACAGAGTTTTTGACTTTTGACTTTTGACTTTTGACTTGATTCTCCCCAGTCCCCAGTCACTAACTTTCTGTTTCACAATCAGGAACACCTTCTCTAAATACTCGACTAGCGAGAATATCTACTGCTTCAATGGTAATTAAATCTTGCTTATTTAATTTTTTGCCACTACTTAATAAACGGTTAGCTTGACGTAAACGCGCTCTGTCTATGGCATTACGGACACTACGAGCATTGGCAAAATGGGGCATTATCTTCCGTTTAATTAAATACTCACGGAAAGCTATTTCTGCATCTGGACTAAAACAATAGTTTTGATTTTTGACTATAGATTGGGCGATAATCATCAAATTATCAACACTGTAATCATTAAATTCAATATGAATCCCAATACGCGAATTCATCCCAGGGTTACTGTGGAAAAAATGCTCCATTTGGGTTTTATAACCAGCAAGAATGACAACCAAATCATCACGCTGGTTTTCCATTACCTGCATGAGAATTTCAATTGCTTCTAAACCAAAATCTCCTGGATGGTCAGGACGGTATAAAGTATAAGCTTCATCAACTAATAAAACACCACCCATTGCATTATTTAAAACTTCCCTAGTTTTGGGTGCAGTTTGTCCCATACCTTGACCAACTAAATCATCTCGTGTTACCAACATCACATTTTCTTTACGGATGTATTCTAGACGATAGAGAATTTCCGCCATCCGCATGGCTACAGTAGTTTTACCCATACCTGGATTGCCTAAAAAAGTCATGTGTAAGCTAGGCGCACCGGCAGTTAAACCCAAACTTTTACGGATACGGTCAACCAACAACAAGGCCGCCATTTCCTTAATTTTGTTTTTGACGGACTTTAAACCAACTAACTCCTGGTCTAACTTATCTAGAATCTCTTGAATGTGAGATTCCCGGAAAGCAGCCTCTAAATCAATTTCGCCATCTTGGGTAACAGTAGTAACTGCTGCTGTTTGCAAAACTTGTTCACTCATGACCTATCACCTCTAGCAATGATTTTGATGATAGCCTTGAGTTGGAAAATATAAAAGAATGTAATTCTAATAGGTCTGATATATATTTCTTTATTATCAATTCCTGAATTTAGTCATAGAGAAAACATAATCTGCTTCACCTCACCCCCAATATAGAAACAGTCTGAGGGCTGGTTATTGGTCATCGGTCATTGGTAAAATTTTTCTCAGTGTCTAATTAGCTTATACCCATAATTTTAAGCTTTGAAGCATATAAAGTTGCCCATACTTCCTTAAAAGTAGAGGCTAAGAAAAATGATATGTATCAAGGTTTAAGAGAAACGGTATTACCTATAAGTAGGAAAATTATAAGGGTTTGACCATACCCCAGCCTTAAATCTAATTTAGGTTTTTCTCAACATGATGATTAAATTGACAAAACGGTTGCTTGCATTGGTGCTTGTTGTTACCTGTACTTTCTTTTTTCCAGGAATTACGGTAGCCTCAGCCAATAATTTTTTTAGTTCTCCTCAAGTAATTTTCACTTCATCAATTGAAGACACTAAGGATACAATTACTCCTTCTGAGGATGATTTAACTCCCCAGGAACGCCAAAAAATGCAAGCTGTCCGTCAACGTCGTAATAAAGAAATTCTTGCTGCTTTAGATTCTTCCCAACGTCAACAACTTGCTCACAATTTACATAATGGTAGTGACTTTAATCAAGCCCTAGAAGCATTAGATTTAAGTTGGGAACAACGGGATTTAATCAATGCTGTTATTGATTTTACTAATTTGAAATTGAAGGGAATTTTTGCTCATCATACGTTGCTTGATAGTCATAAATAAAGTTTAGGAATTAGCAATGATAAATTCTGCCAGTTGTGGAAGTTATTCCATCCATTTTAAGCAACTGGCAATAATGAGAGTATGATGATTTTTTTGGAAGTAGTGATTTAGTAATTATCATTAACAAAAACTGAATTAATACTCAACAATAGTTAGGAGATTTTGACAAACAAAAATCCCTTTTCTTCTCTTTCTTCTTCCTTTGCGCCTTTGCGTCTTTGCGTGAGCCTTTCAAACCTTGAAACCAAGGAAAAATATCCCCAACATCTTGAAGAAGTCGGGGATTTAAATAACCAATAACTAATTCGCAACCTCAGCCAATTCAATCACACGCCCTTCGTAGTCCTTCACCAAAAAATTCAAAGGCTTTTGATTGCGAATCTTAAACTTCAAACCTCTTGTTTCCACCCGCATCAAAATCAACTCCAAACAGTCATGGTCAAAACAAACATGACGCTGCTGATTTTTAGTACCAATACTCGCACCAGTAATGATGTGCAGTTGAGTATTTTTCTTTAATTGATACCA
>RDYJ01000187.1 GCA_004293145.1 Nostocales cyanobacterium
ATTTAATTTCTTTTCTATTTCTTCGTCTAATTTATCATATTGATCTTTGCTTTCCCAGTAACCCCAATCTAACCGTAAAGCGTCTTTAATTGTCCCATCTGGATAAACAAGTTTACCATTCGGTAGTTTATAATCTAATTCAGGAATGAGTAAAAAATCTCTAGGTTTGCAATATTCATTCAACAGGTTTTGAAAAGCAACTCGAATTGATGTTTCTTTCCTTGAACCACCATATTGAATAATTTTTTCTACTTCCGCTTGATATTGAGTAACAAGGAGTCTAGACATAGGTGAAAATAACTGTAGAATAATTCTATCTCTGTAAACTGCGCGGGTCAAGGGCATCACGCAACCCATCACCGAGTAAATTAAACGCTAAAACCGTGAGAATAATTAATATTGCTGGGGGCAAAATTAGCCAAGGTTGTAATACTAAAATCGAAGCATTACTAGCTAAAGAAAGCATATTTCCCCAAGAGGGATCAGGTTGTTGAATACCTAAACCAATCAGACTCAAAACTGCTTCTGCACCAATAAAACTGGGAATTGTTAAAGTAGCAGAAATAATCACATAACTAGCAGTTTGGGGCAGAACATGACGGAGAATAATATAAACTGGTTTACCACCCATTGCTAATGATGCTTGGACAAATTCTCGTTCTTTAATTGATAAAACCTGTCCACGAATTACCCTAGCTAAACCTGCCCAACTAATTACAGAAGTAATAATAACTATTAGAAAAAAGCGTTGTGTACTGGTTAATTGGGGGCTTAAAACTCCTGATAATGCTGCCAACAAATAAATGCTAGGAAAAGTCATCAACACTTCAGCTAAACGCATAATTACACTATCAATTACACCACCAAAATAGCCAGAGATCCCACCGATGAACAAACCAAGGGGATAGGTAATAATGATGCCAAAAATACCGATAAATAAACTAATTCTCCCACCAAAAAGCAGACGACTAAATTGATCCCTTCCTTGTTCATCAGTCCCTAAAATATTAAATTTTGCTTCACCAGTTGAGCCAAATAAATGTAAATTTAGGGGAATACCAGGAATGATAGTGACTTCATCCCATTTAGGAGGTAGGGGTAAACTCAGTTGAAATAATCTATATTCTGGACCAGAAACAAATAAACCCAAGGGTGAAGGCTTTTTAAAGTCTACAATTAACTTCCGTTCCCCTGTTTCTAAATTTGTATCTCCTTGAGTTGTGGGATAAATATGAGGTCCTATAGATTTACCCTCTGGGGAAACCCAATGAATACGAGTTGGTGGTAGTAGGGAACCATTTAGTTGTGAATCATAAGGGTTATAGGGTGCGATAAAATCAGCCCCAATTACTGCTAAATAAAATATTAATAACACGGTCGCACCAAATCGCGCCAAAGTATTTTTCTTGAGTCTTTGCCACCAATTCATAATTTTTATTTGTCAGCTAACGGTTTTCTAGATCCCCGACTTCTCAAGTTAATTCGTAATTTAGTTAAGAAATCAAAAAAAAGAAGTCGGGGTTTTTATGGTTCTAAATAACTAAAATCTGCCTAAATTGGGGTATTTAAGCATTTAACTGTTCAGCTAAATAGAGTAATTCTTCGTTTTGTTTTTCATGTTCGACAACAAAAACGTTGGAATAAAGATTTGCTAAAACTTGTTTGCCCTGTTGTGTAAGAGATAAATAACGTAATCCTTCTTTGATATAAGGATAAACCCCATTCCAATAAAATTTGGAGTAGTTTTTGCGTAAATCTCCAGGATTGTTATAGCCTAAAGCTTTATTGATTCCAGTTTCTTCAAATTCATAGAATAGACTGGTAATTTTTTTCAAGTAACGGGGATCACTTAATTGGCCAATCAAATCAGCAGCACGGACTAAACCGGCAAAGTGAGTGGTATCTTGATGATCATCGGCGCTAGGAACTGGAAACCTGGTTAATTCAATATTGTTTTTAATTGCTTCCGAATTGATGAGAGGATGTCCACCAAATCTTTCATCAATAAATAGTTTAGCCCGATCTACATGATAGGGTGTGAGACTGGCATCGGAAGCACCAGCAGGAAGGGAAACCATATTGCCATTTTGCCCTGTAGCATATAGGCTGTCTCCTTCTTGATCTTCGCGGCAAACTCCTTTGACATAGCCTATATCGTGACACAATAAGGAAATGATCACGTGTAACCAATCTTCACTAGAAACCCCACCTTCTCGAATGTGTCTACCGCGCAAAATTTCTTGTCCCACAAGAGTAACGAGAACAGAGTGTTCCACATTGTGGTACAAAGCATCGCTGTTAGCGATGTTTTCCAAAGCCATGTTACCAGCCCAGGCGATAATGTCTTGATGATCAGTTTTTAAACCGCCGTAGGTACGTTGATAACCTGATCTCAGTTGATTTACAAAAGCATCAATGATAATTTC
The DNA here is from genome assembly GCA_004293145.1 of Nostocales cyanobacterium. GTDB lineage: Bacteria > Cyanobacteriota > Cyanobacteriia > Cyanobacteriales > Nostocaceae > RDYJ01. Next base: position 2,427 of record RDYJ01000187.1, read on the forward strand.
AGTTGTATTGAACATAGATGATACTCAGGGTATATATTTTTTATAATCGCCTTCACCAGTCGCAATTTCGGTCAATGTAAATTCCTTGTACTGTGGCTAGATGTGCTGTGTGAGTAATTCCAGTCTCTGACTAGTTAAACAGGCGATCGCTTTCTGACAGACATAAAATTTGTCACGTTGATGAAGCGCATCGAATTAATGAGCAAGCTATTATACTCAGAGACTTTGGTGCTTTTGACTCTCATTTGATTAAGTGTACATGATCCATCTCAATTTTTCCGGGCGCATCCCAAGCAGTTAGTTATCAGTTATTAACCTTGACTTTTTTTCTATCTTGTGTGCTTCCTGGCTTCTGACTCCAGAAAAATCTGCTGTTGATTTTTGCTCAATTATGGTATAATTGAAATTGAGCTAATGCAAATTATAAATACAAATTTTCATAGTTGTCATTTGCGGGTGTAATTCAGTGGTAGAATGTCTGCTTCCCATGCAGAATGTCGTGGGTTCGAGTCCCATCGCCCGCTTTCAACATTGATACAGAATCAATATTTTTAGATGATGTTTCGGTTTTGCAAAAGGTGATAATTAATATATCACCTTGTTGATGTAAATTATTAATCTGGTTGCCAAATCTTGATGGTATTATCAGCACTACCAGTAATTATTCTATTACCATCAACACTGAAGGCTACAGAATGAACTGTTGATGAATGTTCAGAAAGAGTATTAATCAATTCTTTAGTATACAAATGCCACAGCTTAATTGTGTTGTCATTACTACCACTAGCTAAAGTTTTACCATCAGGACTAAAAGCAACGCTGGTGACCGCATCTAGATGACCCTCAAAAGTGTGAATAAGTTCTCCTGTGGATAAGTACCAAAGTTTAATTGTATTGTCATGGCTACCAGTCGCAAAGGTTTGATTATCATGACTAATAGCGATAATATTAATCACATCTGAATGCTCAGTGATGCTGAGAATTTCTGAGCCTTGTTTAACATTCCATATTTTGATAGTTTTGTCAGCATCACAGCTAATTAACTTTTCTCCATCCCTAGTAAAAGCCAGAGAGGTAATATAGTTTTTATGGTCTGTGAAAGTATGTACTAATTTTTCAGTGCTTAATTCCCATAGTTTGATAGTTTTATCCATACTTGCTGTGGCAAAAAAGTTACTGTTAGGACTAAAAACCACAGAAGTTACACAACCGGAATGCTCAATAAAAGTTTTGCTTTTCAAGCCATGCCATAACTTAAATGTTTTATCATAGCTACCACTACCAATGATTTTTCCATCAGCAGAAAAACAAACTGAGCAAACATAGTTGGAATGACCTGTTAAGTTGTGCAGCATTTCTCCAGTGCTAATGTCCCAAATTTTAACACTTTTATCTGCACTGGCACTGGCAAAACTCTCTCCTTGAGGATTGACAGCAATAGAAAAAACATAGTTGGAATGTCCATAAAGAGTATTGACACAATGCCAAACTTTTGGTTGTTCTCTTTGAACGGATGCTAACATTTTCAATTCATAGTTATAAGCAGCTCGATATTTTTGGAGAATTATTTTTAGTTTTTCTAACATTCCATCAGTCCAGACAGAAGGGAAATCTGAACTTAGTTTAAATAACTGAGGTTCATAATTGGGATTAATATTCAAATAATACCAGTCTGCCAAAAATGCTGCTAACAACTTGTGTAAAATAACGATAGTTTGCCGAATTGCTCGCAAGCTCTTAGTTTCATCGCTACCAACTTCTTCCAGTTGATCTTTCACTTCTTCCCAATTCCAAGGTTCAAAAGATAAAGATACTGGTTCTTGCAGTCCCCAAAATCTCACATTAAAATAAACTTCGTGGTCTGTGACATCGGTGTAAATAATTGCAGTTGGTACAGCTGATAAAATAGTTTCTAACTGCTTAACTTCAGCATCAAAAATTGAACGCTCAAAGTATTTACCATAAAATTCTACTGGGCAAAAATCACCAGATAGAGGGTAATATTTCTCCAAAAATAATTTTAATTGGTTGCGAATCTCTTTTTTGAGACTATCACGGAATGAGATAGGAAAGTCATCGCTAATATCCGGTGGTGGCACTAACATTAATAATCGTGGTTTCTTTTGTTCATCCACAAAAATTCTCTGTGCTTCATCACGACTGAGAATACCAGGCCATTTCTGCTGGTCAAAAATGCCTTGAATCTCTTTTTGCTTAAGATCAATTTCTTTAGAGGTTGTCTCTCGACTTAAGTCCAAATATAATGCACTTAATTTACCTCGATCCGCTATTTCTTCCTGCTGTATTTTAAGTAATTTCTCTTCTCTCGTAGGCACTAATGTTACTTCAGTAACTTCTATATCTGTGTTAATAACTGTTTCATGGAGTTCTAAAAATTCTTGTTTTCTGGCTTCTCTGCGCTTGTAATAATCCATTTCCGCTTGAATTACCCGCTGGTCTTGCCTAACTTTCTGAATGCTTGCAGGTAAATTAATTTGATTTCCTGTAACGAGAGTTTGGCTAGTAAATGCTGCCACAATTCTGTTAGTGGTATGAGTAACAAAATCAACAGCAGCACCAACAATATCAAATGTCATATAAGTTATGAAGCTCGGAGAAATTAACACTTAGTCAATTTTAGCCATTAAATTTTTCAATGTATCCGTATAAGGTAATTTGGTTTTGTATTAATTATGCAAAAAACCCTGAAAACCCACTCCTCCAGCATTAACCAGACAGAAAGTTTAACATTTATTCATTCTTTGTCAGAGTGGGTTTGTTCTTAATTGGTTCTATATTGAATAATAAAGCGGGAAAGATTTTGCATCTTTGGGCTTGACATAGACCCGTTCTTGTGGTTCTAATTTTAACTCATCAAACCGATCACGGGTTAAATGGGCGGTAACAGTTTGCCCATCATCCAATTTTAACTCTACTTGAATTTCCCAACCCAAGTGAATCACACGACGGATGGTCGCAGGTGCAGTTGTACCGTTGGCAATTCTTTCCACAATCACATCTTGGGGACGCAAGAATACTTCTGGGTTAGCTGAGTCGAAACCACTACTTTGGAAAATCTTGGAAGAACTTGGTAACACGTTCACAGGTCCAATAAAACTCATCACAAAGGCAGATGCCGGATGATCATAAATTTCTGCGGGTGTTCCTACCTGTTCCACCTTACCTTTATTCATGACGACGATTTCATCTGATACTTCCATTGCTTCTTCTTGGTCGTGAGTCACAAAAACCGTGGTAACGTGAACTTCATCATGGAGACGACGTAACCAAGCGCGTAAGTCTTTACGCACTTTGGCATCTAATGCACCAAATGGTTCATCTAGTAATAATACGTTAGGTTCTACAGCCAGCGCCCTAGCTAAAGCTACCCGTTGTCTTTGTCCCCCGGAAAGTTGGGAGGGATAGCGATCGCCTAATCCATTTAACTGCACCAATTCTAGCAGTTGCTCTACTTTCCCCTTAATTTTCTTTTTCGGTGCTTTGCGAATTTCTAAACCGAAAGCTATATTTTGTCGCACTGTCAAATGCTTAAATAAAGCATAGTGCTGAAACACAAAACCAATATTTCGATCTTGTACACTTTGATATGTGGCATCTTTGCCTGTCAGCAGGATTTTACCACTATCTGGCATTTCTAAACCCGATATTAACCGCAGTAGGGTAGATTTACCAGATCCAGATGGACCGAGTAAAGCAACCAGTGAACCACTATTTATTTCTAGACTCACCTGATCAACAGCTTGGAAACTGCCAAATTGCTTAGATACATTCTCAACTACTATGCCCACTGGTTTTACACCTCTGCGACTAATCTACGGTTAATGGGTAGGATTACTGTATTTTATTTATATCATACTTTCACTTAATACAATTACAGAAACTTACCAACTACAGCTGCCACAATCGAGAAAACTACAATCAGCACCGCTACAATCGAGAGAACTGCAATCAGCAGCACTAAAATCAATAGCACCACAGTCTCGAGAACCACACTCAGGAGTCATATTTAGTAGTTCTGAACAGTCACAACTTATTTCAGCACAATTCATTCCTAAATCCACAGCATCAAAACTATCTTGACAAGATGATTTAGGAATCATTGATTGAGATTGCTTTGTCTGTTCCTCCTCATCTGTTTGGGTTGGAGGTTCTAATTCTTCAGCTTGGGATTTAAGCATCAAATTTGCTTGCTGACAGCTTTGAAATCTGACACGGGATTTCACAACCGCAGCTTTTAACCCTTCCTGAGCAATGACCCGTTTAATATACTGGGAACAAGATTCACCACCATACAAGACTCGGTGAGCGCAAGCAAAGCCTTTGTGGGGGGAAAGATGTTTTTGATATCCAGTAATTGCGAAAACACTTGCTTTTCTAGCCCAACTATCCCATGAAGAAACGTGCATATTTTTTCAGTTATCCATGATAGGGCTTGCTTAATAAAGATAAAACTTAGATATATCAAGAGTTTGAAGGTAAAAAAGGTGAATCAGGTGCAAGGAATAAGGGTTGAAATTAGCAAAAACCTATCACTTGACCAGATTCAAGACTCTTCTTCTAATTCTTCCTCCTGACTCCTGACTCCTGACTCCTGACTCCTAGCCCTGACAGATAACTTTTTCAGCAAACCCTATGATATTAATATTTCTAGTAGTTACCATTGACTAATATCTACTAATAAATCCTGATCTGCCTTTTTCACTTCTGTTTTTATGTCGAAATGTTAAGGAATATTGCAATTCTGTCAAAACCTTGAGCTTAAGCGCAATCTCAACCGAAAGTCCATGATAGGATGCTTTCGGTAAATGTGAAGATTGGGAGAAAACCTTTGACACTACGGGTTGCGGTTGTGGGTTCAGGCCCAGCTGGTTCATCTGCTGCTGAGACACTAGCAAAAGCTGGGATTGAAACTTTCTTAATTGAGCGTAAGCTAGACAACGCCAAGCCATGTGGGGGAGCTATTCCTCTGTGTATGGTGAGTGAGTTTGAGCTACCTCCAGAAATTATCGACCGTCGAGTGCGGAAGATGAAAATGATTTCTCCCTCCAACCGCGAGGTAGACATCAATCTGGTAAATGAAGAAGAATATATAGGAATGTGCCGCCGTGAGGTTTTGGATGGTTTCTTACGGGACCGGGCGGCTAAACTGGGGGCAACATTAATTAACGCCACCGTTCATAAACTTGATATACCTACAAACAACACTGATCCCTATACAATTCATTATGTTGATCATACTGAAGGTGGGGCGGAAGGGATTGCTAAAACCCTGAAGGTGGATTTAGTGATCGGTGCTGATGGGGCAAATTCCCGCATTGCTAAGGAAATGGATGCCGGGGATTACAATTATGCGATCGCTTTCCAAGAAAGGATTCGCTTGCCCGAAGATAAAATGGCCTACTACAACGACATGGCCGAAATGTATGTGGGTAATGATGTTTCTACCGATTTCTACGCTTGGATTTTCCCCAAATATGACCACGTAGCTGTCGGTACAGGAACAATGCAGGTTAACAAAGCCAGCATCAAACAGTTACAAGCTGGTATTCGCGCTCGTGCTACCGAAAAACTAGCTGGTGGTAAAATCATCAAAGTTGAAGCACACCCCATTCCTGAACATCCCCGTCCTCGTCGCGTAGTTGGCCGCATCGCTTTAGTCGGTGATGCTGCTGGTTATGTTACCAAGTCTTCTGGTGAAGGTATTTATTTTGCGGCTAAGTCTGGACGGATGTGTGCAGAAACTATTGTGGAGGTTTCTAACAGTGGTGCGCGTATCCCTACAGAAAAAGAACTGAAACTTTATCTCAAGCGTTGGGATAAGAAATACGGACTCACTTACAAGGTGTTGGATATTCTCCAAACCGTGTTCTATCGTTCCGATGCTACTAGAGAAGCGTTTGTAGAAATGTGTGATGATTTGGATGTACAACGGTTAACTTTTGATAGCTATTTGTATAAAACTGTTGTTCCAGCTAACCCCATTACACAGTTGAAGATTACCGCGAAAACTATTGGTAGTTTGTTAAGAGGTAATGCTCTTGCTCCCTAGTTTTAGGTTGAGTAAAAGCTGATTTTTCTCAACTTAACGTTAAAACCATAACCCGACTGGGAATGAATTCCCAGTCTCATAGCCAAAGTCATCTAAAGATGACTAAGAATTGTGTAAATATTGAGTTTACTTTAGTAGGGGTAAAGCAAAAGCTCATAAGTGTCAACTTAACGCAAAACCCATAGCCCGACTGGGAATGAATTCCCAGTCTAATAGCAAAAGTCATCTAAAGATGACTAAAATAACCCTAAAATTTTTTAGTAAACTTTAGTTTACTTTGGTTATTAGCCCTGAAATTCATTTCTGGGCGGGCGTGTCAGCCAAACAAATAAGCCATCTGTAGCTTAAATTGACACCAATGAGCTTTTGCTTTACCCCTACGGTTATTAGCCCTGAAATATGGCTAACTCCACGCTATACTTTCGGCACGCTACGCGAACGTTATCATTTCTAGGCGGGTATGGAAGCCAAAAAATAAAACATTTTTCGGTTGGTTAAGTTGACACCTTTAAGCTTTTGCTTTACCCCTACAATTAATATTTTGACTATGGGCTTGCTTTTACTAAAAGTTCATAAACGGGTAATGGTGGTGAAAATTATTCTGCACGTATTCTATAATCAAAGGTGGCAAGATATATTTACCTGCTGTTTTCTCAATTAAACAACGTGAAGATATATTTTCTATTGCTTGGAAAAGATGATATCTGGAAATATGAGGTAATTGATTTATTAAAGAATTAATTGTGACTGGCTGCTGATGAGTTGCGAAATGGTATATTATTTGTTGTTCTAATGTTGAGAGACTGTTTAATTGCTGTTCTAGCAAAGTGTTAATTTGTTGACTTACTAACAAGGTTTTTTGTGCTAAAAAAGTTTCAATATCACCATTAAATAAATCCATAATTGTCTGAGTTACAATTTTTATTTTCAGGGGATTATTGCTATATAAATCACATAATTGATGCTTTTGTTGTTCTGTTCCCAAAAGTTGTTCTGATTCTAGCAGGGAAAAGGCTATTTCTGAAGAACCCAGTAACCTTAAACAATGCACCGATAATGACCTCTTTTCCAGTAATTTGATTGGAGGGGATTTAAGGCGACTGGTGAAAATTACACAGCTTTGATGTTTTGTCTCTGCAATAATACGGAGTAAATGATGATATTCTGTATCACGTGCATCTAAAGCTGTTTCTAGGTTATCTAAGATAATTAGACAGCGATGGGTACGTAAATAATGGATGAGACGATTGATGTCTGGTTTGCTTTCCTTGTGATGGGAAATAAAAGAAAGTGTATTAGATATTATATCATTAAAGTTGGGGATTGTAGGTACTGAACGCCAAAAAACGTAATCAAATTGATCTTGAATTTGTTGTGCTAGTTGGGTAACTAAGGTAGTTTTACCGACTCCACCTATACCTACTACAGCAACTAAGCGACAGCTATCTTCTATAATCCAAGATTCTAGTTTTGTCAGTTCTTCGCTGCGTCCATAAAATACTGAAATATCAAACGCCGTTCCCCAGTCTTGGAATTGCTGTTTTTTTTTACGTATTTGTACGTATTGTGGGGGGGGTAGAAGTTACTTCCTCATTAGTGATAGCAATTTCTCGCCAGTCAAGATTTAATTTGCAACATAGTTCTTCAAAGGTTGTATAGTCAACAGGTTTAGCAGTCAGGAAGTTGCTAACTGTGGCCAAGGATAAGCCTGTATCATGAGCTAATGCTCTTTGACTGGGATACCCATTGCGTGTTACTGCTAATTTAACTCGGTCAATACAGTCGTGATGAACCCTGAGTGACCTTGACATTGCTTATTTTTGATTAATTTTCAATATTTATTGAAGTGTATATTTATAACTTACGCATATTCTCTTTCTTGTGCCAGTTTATAATGTGTAATATACGTTTGAATATACCAAGGTTGCAAATATTTGGCTTATGGTTGTTAAATAGCGATGCCTGGGGATAGGGAAGCGATCACTACACTGACCAATAATAATTATACAGTCGGCTTTATTGAAGTATAAAGTACAACTAATGTAGGTTATATATCTAAATATTGTTTATAAGTCAGTCATAAGTCAGTATTTCTCAGTACGGAAGTCAGTACAGGGTTGGTTAAGCTGGGGAAATGCTCAATAGTTTTACTAACAGTGCGTAGAAGTATCACTAAAACAATATCTGTAATTTTCAACTAAGGATTCAGTCATGACCAACTTCAATATTTTACTAAACAGTTCATTTCAAGTTCTGTTTCCTAGTTTAGATAGCATCCTCACTCAAGCGTTACAGAATACATCTCAATATCTGAGTCAGTTCCGCTTTGATGCAGGGTACACCACGAAGTTAGAAACTGCTTTTGGTAGTGATTTTAATCAGCAAACAGCTAATTCAATATTTGACAAGTTGGCTGGAGGGGATTTTAGCGATGTTCCTACCATCGAAATTGTCAGTCGTAATGATATTAATGGTGCAAATGGGGCTTTTGCTATAGCTACAGGTAAGATTTATTTAGCTGCTGAGTTTATTAACCAAAATGCTCAGAATCTCCAAGCAATTGTATCTGTATTGTTGGAAGAATACGGGCATTATGTTGATTCACAGGTGAATACAGCAGATACCGCAGGGGATGAGGGTGATGTTTTTGCGCGGTTGGTGCAAGGGGATAGTTTAAGTGAGTCAGAGTTAGCAGTTTTACGGGCTGAGGATGATAGTGCGACTGTGACTTTGGATGGACAGGTTGTTGAGATTGAGCAAAATGCTCAAGCTACATCTCAATTTATAACATTAGCTAAACCTACAACCACATCTACAACTATTGTCGGTCATGGAAGCAACAAAGTGGATATTATCCAACTCCACTCTTACAACACAACATCTACCGGACTTGTACAACAAGCTTGGGGCTATGGTGGTGCTGATATTTTTAATGTAACTTTTGATACTCCCAGTAATGGTACAGTTGGAATAGATTTTAATGCTGGGAATTTACAAAAGATGGCTCAGATGTTAGTTGAGCCTGATTGGACTGTTTATGGGCTACGTATTGCAGCGGATACAGCAGCAGCCGTTGCAGGGGCAGCAATTGATTATGTTGCTGCGGCTGCTAGTGCTACAGTCTCAATTCCCTTCTTTGGAGGTGCTATTAAAACCAGCACTGATGTAGTAGCAACTTCAGCACATTTAGCAGTTGATCTGGCTAATATTGCCGCTAATGCTGGTTTAGACGTTTTAGAATGGCGGAACAGTCTGGCTGGCATAGATGACTTCTTTGCTGATCAAAACAATCAGAATTGGGGAACTGTTAATGTACTACAGAATATAACGATGGTGGATATCAGGGACTTTGAACCTGGAGTTGACACCATAACACTTCCCATTTTACCCAACAACTGGACTTGGCAGGTGACAGGTGTTGGCAAATTCTCGGATAATACAACATTTGTTTCATTAGGATACGTAAATGGCAGCAATAATGCCTCTACCCTTTTAAGAGTTGGAATCAACGCGACTTTATTTTCACAAATAACAACTGGCACTGAACAAGGATTTATTAATAGTTTATTAACGTCATCAAATTCAGGCTACTCTATTGGTAAAACTTTCACAGATTTAAAAAGCACATCAGGTAGCTACTTAGCGGGAACTATTGCGAATGATGGACTGTCCGTTTTAACGGACAACACTCACTCTGTAGTCACGCTCTCTGGTGGGCTTGGTGATGATGTGCTAACAGGAAGAATAGATGGAAATGAGGTATTAGATGGTGGCAATGGTAATGATTATATAATGCCTGGTACTGGTTCGGATACTATCAATGGTGGTGCTGGATATGATCGGGTTGACTATTCCAACCTCACAACAGGGGTAAATGTAATTTCCTCTCTGTTTACATCAATAGAAGGTGTTGTAGGTACTAACTATAATGACACTCTTAATTTCAGTAGTTTAACAATCACCAACTCAGATAACTTAGTTACAGGACTTGTCTCTATAAACGGTAATGATGGGAATGATACTATAACAGGTAGCCAGTATAGTGATCTTCTTGATGGTGGTGCTGGTAGTGATAGTATGACTGGCGGTTTAGGTAATGATATTTACATTGTTGATAGTGCCAGTGATACCGTTATCGAAAACCCCAATCAAGGTACAGATACAGTTCAATCCAGTGTTACGTTTAGTATTGCTAACCTGTCAAACATCGAAAACCTGACCCTGACAGGAACAGGTGCGATTAACGGTACAGGGAATGCTGGTAATAACGTCATCACAGGTAACGCTGCTAATAACACCCTCAGTGGCGGTGCTGGGAATGATACCCTCAAAGGTGGTGGTGGTGATGACATTCTTGATGGTGGTGCAGGTTATGACATAGTGACTTACACAGGAAGGTATCAAGACTTTCAAGCAACTATTCTCTCGGATGGCAGTATTCAAATCAAGGATAACTTCACAAGCGATGGCGACGAGGGAACAGATACCCTCAGAGGGGTAGA
>RDYJ01000023.1 GCA_004293145.1 Nostocales cyanobacterium
ATGGTTTCGTGATTTTTCTAATTGTCCGATACCTAGCAAGTAGACGACCTATATTTATCAATGCACTATTTTGTTATTCTGTCAATGCGTAACTCCTATTAGATACGAATAATGAGTAAGTTTTTTGATCTGGGTTTTAAGAAAGGGTTGTACAATCAAGCAATAAATTTAAACAAAAAAAGGCAAAACCGCAAGAGAGGGGATTTGGGGGTTGACTTTTGATTTTAGATTTGTTAAGATGAAATTGATAAGGAAGAACTATAATAAAATAATTAAGCTAAAAACCAATAGATATACTGTCAGTGGCTTTTTACTAATGTGATTTCCCGTAGTTACCATCTTGTATTAACTCCCGGATCAAAGTTAAACTTTCCTGATTAAATTGATATGGCTTTGAGGACAAAAATCAGAATCATCAGATAATCTGGAAGCTTTGCAGTGGTGTGATAGGAGTGAAATACAATGTTCAGTAGCAAACAAAGCCCTAGTTTTGCTGATAGTCAGGAACGTGATACTTACGCTTGGTTTTCTCAACGTGCCTGGGTCGAAATTGATTTAGGGGCGTTGTCCTATAATGTCAAGCAGTTAGTCAGATTTTTATCACCACGTACCCAGTTAATGGCAGTGGTAAAAGCCGATGCCTACGGACATGGGGCAGTAACAGTTGCAAAAACTGTATTAGAAGCAGGTGCAAGTTGGCTGGGAGTGGCTACAGTTCCCGAAGGCATTCAATTACGGGAGGGTGGCATAAAAGCCCCGATTTTAATTTTAGGAGCAACCAATACACCAGAACAAATCCAGGCGATCGCGCATTGGAAACTTCAACCCACATTGTGCAGTCCTAAACAAGCTTTAATATTTTCCAACACACTAGAAGCAATTAAATATAATTCTCCTCTGCCTGTACATATCAAATTAGATACGGGAATGTCTAGATTAGGCACTGATTGGCAGCAAGCAGGAGATTTTGTCCAGTTAGTACAGGGATTACCGCATTTAGATATTGCCAGTATTTATTCTCACCTAGCCACAGCCGATAGTTGTGATGCTACAGTTATGAACAAACAGCATCAACGATTTGAGTCAGCTATTGCACAGATCAAAGCCAGAGGTATCCAAATTCCCAGTTTGCATTTAGCCAACTCAGCCGCTACCCTTGCAGATCCAAGATTACACTATGACATGGTGCGTGCAGGTTTAGCCATTTACGGACTTTATCCTGCTCCCCACCTAGAAAATAAAATCAAACTGCAACCAGTTTTACAACTCAAAGCACGAGTTACCCATGTAAAAACTATTGCTGAAGGAACTGGTATTAGCTATGGTCATCATTTTATTGCAGACAAAGAAATGCGTCTAGCTGTAGTCGGTATTGGTTATGCTGATGGAGTTCCCCGCAGTCTTTCTGGCCAAATGCAAGTTTTACTCCGTGGTCAACTTGTACAGCAAATAGGCGCAATTACAATGGATCAAATCATGTTAGATGTTAGCTCTATTGCCGATGTCCAGGAAGGGGAAATAGTCACCTTATTGGGAGAACAGGGAAAAACAAAAATCACAGCTGATGATTGGGCAAATCAATTAAATACCATTTCTTGGGAAATTCTTTGCGGCTTTAAACACCGTCTACCCCGTGTGGCTGTAATGTAGAGGACTGAGGGCAAGGGGGTAGGGCAAGAGTTTTTCCCAATTACCTCTTGCCATCTATAATTTTTTATGCTATAGTAAGGTATTGATGCGGATGTGGCGGAATTGGCAGACGCGCTAGATTTAGGTTCTAGTACCGCAAGGTGTGAAGGTTCAAGTCCTTTCATCCGCACTTATTAACTAAATATTATTTTTGCTGACATTGAAACCTCAAATCAGCATGAAGATAAAAACTATAGTTTGGGTTTAGCACAGCGCCACATAACAAACCTAGACTAAATTATTTTGTATAATTATTCACAACAATATATAATTAATTCTCCAGAGCTATTAGTATTTAAACATACATAATATGATTTCCGTTTGACATTTCTGGTGTAATTCAGCAAAAATGTCCCATAATCGCAGTAATAGTAAGTAAGCTATTGAAAACTAACAAATTGACTAAGATTTGATAATCTTTAATTAATACAAAATCAAACTTTATACTTAGTATTGAGCATTACTAAATAATACTCAATATTAAATGTTTGATATTTGATCGTAATTGTGATTTATCTGCCATGCAAATTAAAATCACAAGTCTTTAATTTAGCTAACGTAACAGCAAAATGATGACAACTTCTTTAGGTAGCTACAGGTTGTTTCACAAACTACATCCATTATCCCTGTTGGCACAATTAAGCACCAGAAAAGTAACAGGTTGTTTAAATGTATTCACTGAACTTTTTTCTTGGTCAATTTATTTAGAACAAGGTAAACTCACTTACGCTACTTATTCAGATAAAGTATTTGAACGTCTGGAAAGTCACGTACAACGATTGAATCAAGAAATTCCTAATTTCAATCATGCAACTTATGAACAGATGGGGTTAATGTCAGAGACTGACAATAACAGTCAGTTGATTCCAAATGCTGATTACTCCGCGATTTGCTGGCTATTTAAACAAAACTATATTACCTCAAAACAAGCGGAGATGCTGATAGAAGAACTCGCTAAAGAGGTACTAGAGTCATTTATTTCTTTAAAAGAAGGTAATTATCAACTTAATCCTGATAACTCCTTAAATGAACTACCAAAGTTCTGTCATCTGGATTTACAATTAGTAGTAGAACATTGCCAAAAGCAGTTACGTTATCGACAACATCTTCAGTCAAAAACATTAGCTAATCATAATTTTTCTACTCAGACAAACTCTGCACAAGCAATAAAAAATAAATCAGATTCAGATCAAGTTGATCAAATTGAACAAAAATTCAACCCAAGTGTGCTATCTAAGTTTGATGAAAAATTATATACAATTGCCTGTATTGATGATAGTCAAGCCGTATTGAATTCTCTCAAACATTTTCTAGATGAAAAAACATTTTCTGTTGTCATGATTAATGATCCGATTAAAGCTTTAATGCAAGTGATTAGAAGCAAACCAGACTTAATTTTATTAGATGTAGAAATGCCAAATTTGGATGGTTATGAACTATGTTCATTATTGCGGAGACATTCAGCCTTTAAAAATACACCTATTATTATGGTGACTGGTAGAACAGGATTTATAGATAAAGCCAAGGCTAAAATTGTCAGGTCATCTGGTTATTTAACCAAGCCTTTTACAAGAGCAGATTTGCTGAGAATGGTGTCTAAACACATTGGTTAATTTATTTAGTAAATATTTTCAGCCATGAGGAATCAACAGTTTTGATATTTGGTAAAAAAATTGATTTTTCAACATTCAGAATCAAGATAAAATTGCAATTGTTTACATTAAATCAATGACAAATTCTAAACTAACCCTTTATTACCAACCCAGTGAAAGCGCCTTGGGAGATAGCTATCTTCAGTTTCAAATTAATCAACAAACTACTGCTGTATTATTAGTTACTCACACCCAAGAAGCAATTATTGTACCTGTTGAATCTGTGACATCAATGCCTAATATGCCAGCTTGTGTATTAGGATTAATGAATTGGCGTAGTCGCGTTATTTGGGTAATTGAAAAAAAAAAAATGTTTAATTTAGAAGGTCTAGATCATCCCCTGAGACAGTATAATATTATCGTCATCAAAGTAGAATCAAATCTTTTAGGTTTAGTTGTTCAAGAAATTAAAGGTACGACTAAATTAATGGCTGATGATATTCATTCTCCCGTAGGACAAGTCGCTGCTAGTTTAGTGCCTTATTTATGTGGCTGTGTAGAACAAAAAGAAGAAATATTGCTGGTGTTAGATGCACATAGTATTGTAAATTATTCTCATGCTGGGAGTGATTAGTTAATCAAGTTCAGAAAAATCAGTTTTTACTGTTATTATTACAGAGATTCAGGGGTATTCATTTATGTTTAATAAAACTGACACTGCTCAGACAGGTGACACTAATAACAAAACATCTCTTAAAGCATCATCACCCAGCACTGATCAGAAAAGGGAAATTGTCGAACAACCTCATATAAAAACCGCTGATAATTATCCTGGTAAGAATGTAAGTAGATATTTACGGCAACTTAAATTAAGTACGAAAGCAGTAATTTTTTCCCTAGCTATTGGCACTTTGCCAGTATTAGGAATTGGCATGATAGCCTATAGCTTTGGTAGCAAATCGATTAGTAAACAAATTATCATAAATCAAGAAAATCAAGCTATTAGCTTAGGTGATATTATCAACCGCTTTCTGTTGGCAAAATATGGAGATATTCAAATCATCTCAAATTTGCCATTTTTGACTAATGCTCAAGTTAGTAAAAGTACAACTATTGCTGAAAAACAAGCAGTATTAAATCGCTATATTACAGCCTATCAAGGTTATGATCATTTGGCAGTTTTTGACCTGAGTGGAAAAATAATTCTTCAATCTAGAGGGGGAATTAGTGGTCAGGAAAAAAATCTGAAATATTTCCAAGAGGTTCTGCAAAAGAATGCTCCTGTTATTAGTCAACCAGAAATATTAAAAAATCAGACAGTAGTAATTTATATTGCTGCTCCAGTGAAAGATATAGCTACAGGCAAAACTATTGCTGTAGTCAGGACACGTGTCTCTATAAAATTGTTAATGGAGACAATTAAAAATTATGTAGATAATAATGATGACTATTATTTAGTTGATCCTGAAGGGAAGTTTTTCCTCAGTCTTCAGCAGGATTTATTAGGTCAAAAAGCCACAGTAATATATCCTGGTTTGGCTAACTTGCTAAACCGAGAAAATTTAGATATTTTCACAGGAGTGCAGACAATTTATCAACCGCCACAACTAGTTAATTATGCACCATTGAGAAAATTAGAAGGTTTACCAAACCTGAATTGGCAATTAATTCTGGCGAAAGATGCAGCGATTGCTTTTGAGCCGCAAAGACAATTTATGAAGCTCGTTGCTAATATAACAGCAGTAATAGCGTTTTTAATGACATTGCTGGCAGCTTGGTTCGCTAAGAGTATGACAAAGCAGAATTACTCTTTATCTTTAGCATCTGAGGATGAAATTAAGATTGCTCTGGGAAATAGAACAGAGAATGAATTACCTACTGGGGCTAAAGAACAGGAAATTCATCTTGCTAAAAAATCTATATCTGAGCAGGAATGGCAACAAACAGACACTCTACATTTGCAACTTTTGCAATTAATTAGTCAGGTAGAAAATGCCGCTAAAGGTGATTTGACAGTACAGGCTGAGGTTAAAGATGGGGAAATTGGAACTATTGCCAATGTGTTCAATTCAATTTTAGCAAGCCTTCAAAATATTGTTCATCAAGTTAAACAGAATGCTGGTCAAATTAATAGAAATATTGGTTCAAATCAAGATGCTATTAACAATTTAGCAGCAGAAACAGTTATACAAGCTGAGGAAATTAACCGTACCTTAGCAATAGTTGAACAGATGACCAATTCTATAGCGGCTTTAGCCACTGGTACTCAAGAAATTACTGCTATTGCTAATCAAGCTCATCACACAGCTACCAAAAGTGGAAAAGCAATGGATTTGACACTAAAAAATATTTTGTCTTGGCAAGAAACCGTGGGTGAAACTGCTAAAAAAGTTAGGTATTTAGGAGAATCTTCTCAACAAATTTCCCGTGTGGTGTCTTTAATTAATCAAATTGCTATCCAAACTAATTTATTGGCAATTAATGCAGGTATTGAAGCAGCACGGGCAGGAGAAGAAGGCCAAGGTTTTGCTGTTGTTGCTGAAGAGATAGGGGAGTTAGCGGCGCGGAGTTCAGCAGCAACGCAAGAAATTGAGCAAATTGTTGAGAAAATTAAAAAAGATACAACTGAAGCTGTGCAAGCGATGGAGGTGGATACAAATCAGGTAATTGAGAGTAGGCAAATTGTCGCCGATGCCAAGCAGAACTTAAGTGAAATTGGAGATATATCGCAGCAAATAGATGTTTTTGTGAAATCAATTTCTATGGCTTCTGTTTCTCAGGTAGAAACATCACAAGTTATCAGCCAATTGATGCGAAATATTGCCGTAATTTCAGAACGTAATAGCGATTATTCCCGCCAAATTTCTGGATCTTTGCAAAAAACTGCGGAAATTTCCCAACAATTAGAACATCAGGTTGATACTTTTAAAGTCAATGACAGCGGCTATCAACAGTAACATCCTTGTAAGGAATAAGAAGTTATGACTAATGATAAAGAACTAGAAATTCAAATGCAGTTTCTGGAAGAAGCAACTGATTATTTGAATACTTTAGAAAGCATCTTGTTGGAAATTGATACTAGCAAACATTTGGATTTAGACAAGATTAATGCTGCCATGCGAACCGCACATTCAATTAAGGGTGGTGCGGCCATGATGGGGTTTAAAGTCTTGAGTAATTTGGCTCATCGCCTAGAAGATTCTTTTAAAGTTTTAAAAACTCGCCAAAAATCTCTAGAAATTGATACTCATTTACAGAGTTTATTGTTATCTGGAGTTGACTGGTTACGGCAGATTGTAGATTTATTATCAGAAAGAAAATCTCTAGATGATAAATGGTTAAGAACTTTTTGTTATCCAATTTTTGATGAATTGCATGAGCGTTTGGGTGATCCTTCTCCAGAGGATATTACTACCATGCTATCACCAGAAGATGGTCAGGAAATTATTCCTTTGTTGTTTGAGACAGAAGTTGAAGAATGTTTACAGCATTTAGAATCTTTATTAGCAAATAGTTCTGCCACTAATTTACAATCGGAAGTGGGAGTGATGGCTGTGGAGTTGGGCGGGTTGGGAGAAATGCTTCAGTTACCTGCTTTTATTCAGCTTTGTGAATCAATCCATCATTATTTAGAAACTCAGCCTGATCGCTATGTAGAAATTGCTCAATTAGCATTGCAAACATGGAGGCGATCACAAGCTTTAGTCCTGACAAATCAACGGGATAGATTACCAATAAACATTGAATTAAGTGAAGTCGTTATTAGTCAAATTCCACCACACCTTAATCCTAATCCAGCCAAAAATGAAAAAAAAAATTTAGTAGCAGAGGCACTAATTTCAGATTTAGAATCTTTAGAAATAGAATTACCACCAGAAATTAATGCGGTAGAGTTTCCTGAAATAAATATAGCATTTACTCAAGAAATTTCCGCTTTAGATTATAAACATATTGAACGAAAAGGTGAACTTGTTAATGCCTCTACCTCTAAAGATAAAGAAATTCATGAAAACACGGTACGAGTTCCTAGTAAGCAATTAGAGGAAATTAATGATTTATTTGGGGAACTTATTATTCAGCGTAATGGATTAAATTCTCAATTAGAAAGATTACGAAAACTGGTTTTGGGACTGAGCCAACGGGTGCAAACTCTCCATCAAGAAAATCAAGAAGTACGGTTGGCATATCAAAAAATTATGCGCCAAACTATTGGATCTGAAGCATCAGCAGATTCAGAGGATGAACAGCAAACATCAACTATAAATACCGATAGTCCAGAAATGGAATGTTATCAAAAATTAAACCTGCTATCTCAGGAGGTGATGGAAACTATTGTTCAAGTAGCAGAAGTAGCCAGCGATATTCAACTTAGTGTTGATGATACAGATCAAATTGCCAGGAAGTTAAATAAAACATCCAAGCAAGTACAGAGAAAGTTAACACAAGTGAGGATGCGTCCTTTATCAGATTTAGTTGAGCGTTTTCCTAGAGCAATTCGGGATTTAAATGTTGAGTATGGTAAAAATGTGCAGTTAAAAATTGAAGGTGGTAAAACTTTAATTGAACGCAGTATTTTAGAGGCTTTGAATGAGCCTTTAATGCACTTATTACGTAATGCTTTTGATCATGGAATTGAAGATCCTGCTACCCGTTGTGCTTTAGGAAAACCCGAACAAGGATTGATTGAAATTAAAGGATTTCATCGCAGCGATCGCACAATTATTACTATCAGTGATGATGGTAGAGGCATTTCTATGGAAAAAATCCGTCAACGTGCTGTCGCTATGGGTTTGGATACCGCATTAATAGCTGCTGCGAATGAAGATGAATTATTATCATTGATTTTTGAGCCTGGTTTTACCACTTCTGATCAAGTTACTACTTTATCTGGCCGTGGAGTGGGAATGGATGTAGTTCGCAATAATTTACAGTTAGTGCGGGGTGATATTCAAGTTGATACACAGTCAGGAATTGGCACAACTTTTACTTTATCAGTCCCATTTACACTGTCCGTTGCACGAGTTTTATTAGTAGAAAGTGATACTGGTAGCGGTCTACATAATCGCATGGTTTTGGCATTTCCTACAGATGTGATTGCGGAAATATTTCTATTAGAAAATGATCAGGTTTTCTCAATGGACGGTGGAAAATTTCTCAAATGGCAAGATACCATGTTACCTTTAATGCGTTTAGGTAATTACTTTGAGTTTAATTGTTCTCACTACAATCATTTAGAGATAGAAAGTCCCACGGGAATTAATGCCAGTAGTGTAATAATTATCAAAAACGACTATCAACCTGTAGCTGTGCAAATAGACCGTTGCTGGGGTGAGCAAGAAGTAGCAATTCGTCAAGTAGAAGGAAATATACCTTTACCTGATGGTTTTAGTAACTGCACAATGTTGGGTGATGGCCGGGTTGTGCCATTAGTAAATGTTAATGAATTAGTATCTTGGATAACAAACAATCAACGTCCTCACAAAACTAATAAATTACCAACCACTAAATTAAAAACTGCTTTTCTCAAACCACAAAAGCCTAAACCTATAACTAGACAGACTCATCAAAAAGGCATGATTTTGATTGTCGATGATTCTATTAATGTCCGGCGTTATTTAGCTTTAACTCTGGAAAAGGGAGGGTATCAGGTTGAACAGGCTAAAGATGGTCAAGATGCTTGGGAAAAGCTAGAAAGTGGTTTGAAAGTGCAAGCTGTAATTTGTGATATTGAAATGCCTCGTCTTGATGGTTATAGTTTTTTAGAACGGGTTAAATCTCATGATGATTTAAAAAGTATTCCTGTGGCTATGTTAACTTCTCGAAGTAGTAATAAACATCGTCAATTAGCAATGCAATTAGGAGCTAGAGCTTATTTTTCTAAACCTTATAATGAACAAGATTTATTGAGAACATTGGAAGATATAATTTTTAGAATTGCGGAAACCGGAGTGGCTAACTTTTAAACAATAATTAAAAAAAGCGGGCATCTTGCCCGCACAATAAAATTAAATAAGTTATTTTTTGGTCATACTTTAAGCAGGTTGTTCGCTTTTTGTTTTCTCAGGAGTAGATTCTTCAGCGGGGGGCGCTTCTTTCTTCTTCTCCTGTTGTTCAGTCGCTTGTTGAACTTGTTGCAGGTGAATGTTATTAACTTGGTTGATAAACATTTCTACTGCTTGACTTACTCTTTGCTGTTGTTCAGCTTCACCAGCAACATCATAACAACGATAAGCTGGTGTAATTCCTAAAATAAATTTCTCTTGTTCTGCTTCTAACAACTCAATAGTTGTATTAGCTGCAACTGCATTTTTTTGAAAAGGGAAAGATGTGACAATACTAGCGACAATAGAAGCCAGCGCAGGACAAATTACGGGTAGCCACTTCAGCCAAGCTTGTCCTGCTTCCAGTTTATCCACCAATACTAAAATTGGTGTGACACCTGACAAAATCACAGTCGAAATTTGCAAGACATAGTAAAGATTTCTTGCCCAATTTCTAATGTTTTTGTAATCATTAATTAAATCTTGACAATACTCTAAAGCTTTGGCTCTAGCCGGAACGATTGTATTGTTTTCCAAGGAATTACTATGAGTTAATAATGAGGTGTAGAGTTCAGCCTTTTTTTGTAGTTCAGTTTGTTGTGCTTCCTTACGAGCATTGTTCACTGAGCTTCTATTAAGGAGAAACAAAAAAATTGCAATAGCTAAAGCTCCTGCACCAGCTATTACATATTGTTGATTACTAGAATCGAAATAAATGATGATTGCCGCACTGACAAAAACTGCTGCTAATAAATAATCAATCAGCTTTAAGAACAAAAGCATTTTTTCACCTGGCGAAAAAATAGATTAGATGTACAGTCGATTTATTACTCAATTAAAACTTAAGTAATAAGCTTGAAAAATAATATTTTTCCAAACAACAACGTATATTACACGAAAGTAGCATTAAATACAACTTTGTTAAGCTAATAGTTAACAAAAATACTGCTACAAGCATGGTAGTATATCATATTCATCGGGTTTTGCTCTTCACTGTTTTCTGTTCCCTATTACCTTTCACCTGTCCTCACAGATAACTTATTTAGCAAATCCTACTTGTGTTTGCAGTTCGCTACAGCTAGACTAACCCTATACACAAGCTACTGCATGGGCAGTGGCAAATCCTGGGTGTTGACCGTTTAGGGATTGAGCCGAGACCGGAGAACGGACAACAGTTAGGATTAGCGAAGAGACCGAATGGTAAAAAATAGCTATTCTACTCACCATTTCAGTCAAATAAGCGATCGCCTCCAGTATTACCAATCACTACATCTAACCCACCACCACTAAAGGCAAAGTCACGGTCTGCAAACTCGACAGCATCAGGTTGGTTATTCAGTTCAATGCTGAGTGAATATAAAGCTCAACAGTCTTGTGAGCAGGGATTTACTTTTGTTAAAGACCCATTGTTTTTTGCCGACAGATTGAGATGTTAGAAAATGAGGATTTTTCTAAACCTGATTATTGGGCAGCTTTTACCTTACAAGGTGAGCAGCGGTAAGTATTGTGATCATATCTATCCTTAGATATATTTCTGTTAGCAATATCCCCATTCACTATTTCCTAAGATTTATCTCAAAGTATGAGGTATTTTCCATAGCATATTTCATCAGAAGTCAGTCATCAGCAAGAGGACAAATATAAAAATATTTTTTATCATTGTGACTAGATATTCAACAAATTGGAAATAAGATATGCCTCTTTATAAACTGGAAGAATTTGATCCAAGCTATCGAGAAACCTTTGGTGGAGATGATATTAAAAGCTTGAATCTCTATACCGAAGGAGGAACAGAAGTTGGTGCTGTCGCAGACGCTTTAGTTGATGAAAATGGCAGATTTCGATACCTTGTTATTGATACAAGATTAGATGCTGTTGGCAAGAAAATATTACTACCTATTGGACTAGCTCGTATCAATTATTCCGCTGGATGTGTCTATGTCGATGGACTCAGCAAGCAGCAAGTAGAACACTTACCAGAATACCGGGAAAACATCATTGTTGATCATGAGTTTGAAGAAAATGTTAGAAAAGTCTATCGCTCTACCTCTGGTAATATAACTTATGATCGTGAAAATTACACCTACGAACAAGAACCTAGTTTATATGGTTTAAATAAGCCAGATCATCAAACTTTCAGACTTTATGAAGAACGTTTAATTGCCAATAAACATCGGGTGAAAACGGGAGAAGTATCGGTTAGTAAACATATTGAAACTCAAACTGCACGAGTTACTGTACCTATTGAAAGAGAACGTGTTGTCATCGACAGAGTTCAATCTCCAGACATTGATATTAGAGTAGATCCCAATGAGATTAAGTTTCAAGAAGGTGAAGTAGCACGGATAGATGTTTATCAAGAAACTCCAGAAATTCACAAAGAAGCATTTGTACGTGAGGAAGTGCGAGTCAGAAAAGTGGTAGAGCGGGATATTGTGGAAGCAGAAGATCTAATTCGGAGGGAAGAATTAGATATTGATAATTCCGGGTTAGGTGATTTAAATGTAAAGGAAAATAGCCTGGAAATTCATCATGATTCTGTGTAAATTGTGGCTCAATAATACCAAAATACAGAAAAAAATAACCATAAATTAAAGCCAAGGAGCATAATTTGATAGTTGGTGATCAATGCTAAATATAGCGTTCCGATTTGATTTATGTCCTTTGATTTATGTCCGTGTAGCCTGGTAGAAGCCATATTTTTCGTGGAGGCAGGGAACAGGGAACAAGGATTTAAGTGTGTACTGAGTCTTGTATGGCTACGCCACGCAAGCCGATCAAAAATCACATAGGAGTCCTATATAAACTCCTGATTTTCTAGAGGTTAATCTGTTAATTATTTAAAAATAAGATTTAGTTCAGATTAACCTCAAAGTTTTTTATTTCTATGCTTCTCTATGCTTCAGCAAGACATCAATTTTTTTTAAACCTACCATCAACATATAAATACAGCATATTTCAAGTACATGAGGTACAAATATCAATGATAAAACTCTTGTAGTGCGGGATTCAAAGCCCGCTATTGGTGTACCTGATTCAGATGAAATATGCTGTAATTCTCCTCGAATTCATTCTCAAGAGAGAGGGAAAAAAATAAATAAATGTTTAATTTATAAAGTAATAAATGCTATGTATGATAGTTGAGGGAAAATATAATGGCTCTTTACAAATTAGAAGATTTTGATCCTCAGTACCGCAATAGTTTTGAAGGACAAGACATTAAGGGGCTAGGAGTATATACAGAAAGAACTGATGAAAAGATTGGGACTGTCCATGATGTTTTAGTTGATGATGAAGGACATTTTCGCTATTTAGTAGTTGACTTAGGCTTTTGGATTTTTGGTAAAAAAGTTTTACTACCCATTGGTCGCAGCCGCATCGACTATAATAATGATCGCGTTTATGCTATTGGTTTAACAAGAGAACAAGCGGAAAATTTACCTGAATTTAACGAACGTCTAGCAACAGATTACGACTATGAAGAACGGGTGCGCGGAGTATATCGTAGACCTGAATACCGCACCCCACCTGTAGAAGCATCAGGTAATGTAGAATCACCAACCCCTCTAGACTCCACAGGAGTAGCAACAACCGCTACAGCCACAACTACACCAACTTACACCCCTGATACCTACCGCTACGAACAAGAACCAGAGTTATTTGGATTAAATGAGCCAGATCATCAAACTCTCAGACTTTATGAAGAACGGCTGATTGCTAATAAACATCGCCGCAAAGTGGGGGAAGTAGCTGTTGGTAAGCACGTAGAAACTCAAACTGCAAGAGTAGCAGTACCAGTAGAAAGAGAACACGTTGTTATTGAGCGTGTTACTCCTGAAGATGCTGGTAGAACAGTTTCTTCCCGTGAAGCTGACTTTCATGAAGGTGAAGTTGCTCGCATGGAAATCCACGAAGAAACCCCAGAAGTTCGTAAAGAAGCTTTTGTGAGGGAAGAAGTGAGAGTGAAAAAAGTCGTGGAGCAAGATACAGTTGAAACTCAAGATACTGTGCGTCGGGAAGAGTTAGATGTTAATGCTCCTAATCTACCGATTGAAGAACGATAATTGGCAAGAATGGCAGTGCGGTCTTGGGGTCTCACACCACTCCCTACAAGTCGGGAAACCCGCCGGGGTGGGGTGGCTCACCAAGGGTCGCAACTGCCGTTCAGGAGTCGGAATAATTGTAAAATCTGGAATCAACAGATTCGAGATTTGATCAGAATTATCAAGATAGTAAAAGTCTTATTTATTCTGGATTTTGAATCCTGAATTCTTACCTCTTACTACAAAAATAATATCTAATTAATGAACAACGAAGATACTTATCGCTCAAGCGTAAGCCCCGCTAACACGCAGCGTTCCGAAGTAAAGGAAACAGAGGAAGAAAAAATAATTCTTCTCCTAGAAGAAAGATTGTTTGTTGATAATAGCAAACAGAAGGTGGGAGAGGTAATTGTTCGCAAAGAAATTGAAACTCAGATGATCCAAGTTCCTGTTAGACGGGAAAAATTAATTGTTGAACAAGTTAGTCCAGAACACAAACAACTAGCAGAAATTGATTTAAGTCATGGGGAGATTTCTGGGATTGAGTTAATAAATCAGGAAATGCGAGAAATTCCCAGTTTAGTTACCAGTTCGGATAGGGGTTTAATTGTCAGCGGGGAGTTTAGTTCACCAAAAATTGCTAGTTTGCTGTTAAATGCGATCGCTCTAGAAAAAAATCATGGCTGTCAACAAGTAAAAATCACGATTGTAGTAGAAAATCAGTCCCAACAGCAAAAGTATCAAGAATGGTTTAATCGCTGTTCTCATACTTCTCATACTTAATTTTATGGTGGGTATTGCCCACCTTTTTTATTAATTACGAATTACTAGCAGGTGTATATCTTTGACGATTATAGATGGCAAAACATAAAACTAAAAATGTTAACAATCCTGCTAAATATAAAGGATAGCCATAAGTTATCGGCTGTGATTGCTGTACAATCATTCCCGCAATTACAGGACCAATACCATTAGCAATACTTAAATAAGAAGCATTTAACCCTAATACAGTTCCCTGATCTTCAGCTTTAGCATTGAGAGAAATTAACGTGCTAATCATCGGTTGTACAAGGGAATTGAACATTGAAAACAATATACTAACCATCACAAAATAATTAATATTAGCCCAAATTGGCATTAATAAAAAGGATATACTCCTAAAAAACAAACCTAAAAATAATATCTTGACTAGATCAATTTTTCCTTTGAGGATAGAAATTCCCCAAGTTTGCATAATTACTCCCATTGTGCCAAAAGTTAAAAATAAAAGAGTTAAAGATTGGCTATTTTGCTCCAACACCTTGATAAAGTAAGGTTGAAAAGCATAAGTAAACATTGTAAAAGTCGTCCCAGTCAAAAAATTAATTAATAGTAAAATGCCAACTCCTGGCATTGCTAAACCCTTAATTAAATTTCCTAAACCTAAATCAAAGATATTTTGAGGTTTTCGTGCTTGCTTGTGCAGAGTTTCTGGTAAAAATAGAATTGTCATTAACAAAGCTACAAAGGCAACTCCACCAGAAGCTAAAAAAGCAGTTCCTAAAGAAATCTGCTGTGCTACCAAACTTGTAGCAGGTCCTAACACAAAGCCTAATCCCATTGCTGCCCCATAAATGCCAAATGCCTGGGCGCGTTTTTGGGGACTGGTAATATCAGAAACAACAGCTTGAGCAACGGACGCATTACCACCAGTGATACCATCTAAGAATCTCGCAAAAAATAGCACCCAAGCTGTTGTTGCATTTCCCGCTATGAAGTTAGCAATTACAGTACCAGCTAAACTGATAATTAATAAAGGCTTACGTCCAAATCTATCAGACAATTTACCAATCACTGGAGTGGCAAAAAACTGAGATACAGAGTAGATGGAAAATAATAAACTTGTTTGAAAATCACTCAGACCAAATTGTTTACCATAAAGATAAATAATGGGAATTAAAATTGTCAAACTGAGGGAGTTAACAAAGGCAATTAAAGCTGTAATCCAAAAATTCCGATTCATGATTAATAATATTATGGGTAAGCATTCAGCTTGAAGCTATAAGTTTTTTCATAAAAATAAAGGCTTTTAGACTCAGCTTAGATGAATTTTATAAAACTTCACTCCTTTATATTCCAGATTGTACAAGTATTCTGATTTCTGACTCCTGGATTCTTACTTTTATAGCTGTATTTAACTACTGGTTTAATGGGGATTGGGCTAATGACGGGATTAGCCTTTGCTCGTTTCTCTCGACCAACAGCCCGTGTCATGTTTAGCAATGTAGCTGTAATTACCCCACATCAGGAAGTACCAACGCTGATGTTTCGCACTGCTAACCAGCGTCTTAATATGATCCTAAAAGCACAAATATGGGTGTATTTAAGGCGCGACGAAGTAACATCTGAAGGTGAGTTTATCCGTCGGATTTATGATTTACCGCTTTTAGGTGATCAGACACCTAACTTTTCTTTGTCTTGGACGGTTGCTATACAAATTCCCCATTCCCCATTACCCATTCCCCTGAACAATTAACCGCCTATCCCAAAGAGACAGGCGGTTTTTTAATTTTGTTTTTTAAACAAAAATTTGGATCAGGTCATTATTACAATGAAGAACCGACTCCTGCGTAGGATCCATAAAAGAAAATACCTACAACAGTAATTACACCTAAACCTGCGATTGTAGCGACAACCCACAGGGGAATTCTCCCACTTCCAGACACAGTTTTCTCCTCCCTTACAAATAAATCAACAGAATTTAGTGATCAAGTTCCAGTTAGTTAAAGAAGTAACTGGAGAACAGAATACCTAGAACGAAAATCAATAGCAGTCCCAGGTACAAAGAAGTACGGTTTAATTCAACCGGTTGTTGATTAGGATTCGGTGATCTTTCCATTACTTACTCCTAGCGTTGAATAAACTGCATTGCGGCGATCGCGCCCAAAAAGAAGACAGTCGGCACACCTAAAGTGTGAACTGCAAGCCATCTGACGGTAAAAATGGGATAGGTAACTGGTTGATTGATGTTATTGCCGCTTGCCATAATCTCAAACTACTTTCCGATAAATGTTTCTACTTGCTTTTTAGCTTCATAACGGTTGCTGACGATTGGCACTTCTTGGCGTACCTGAGTGAAATATTCATTAGGACGGGGTGTGCCAAACGCATCATAAGCCAGTCCGGTGCTGACAAATAGCCAACCAGCAACAAATAAAGCCGGGATGGTGATGCTGTGAATTACCCAGTAACGAATACTGGTAACAATGTCCGAAAATGGACGCTCTCCAGTGGTACCTGACATTTAGATAACTACCTTCGCAAAAACTACTATTGAGTCTATTATCCTACAAAGTTTAGAAAGAGTTACAAGTTGCAACGTTCTTCTCAGAAAAGGTTATCATCTCTTAACGCACTTACTTAACTAAGTGGCCTCAGATGGGGAAGCTGTTTCTGCTTCGGGATTATATTTGAGTAAAACACCGCGATCGCCGATGATAAAACCTTGATCGGGGTTAAAAAATACAATCTTGTACAAATTAGCAGCTACTCCTTCCACCTCACGGTCTTTTTCCCAAGTTTGACCACCGTCAGCACTGCGGAGCAAATTACCGCTACCACCACCAACCCAGATTTCATCGGGTGTGCGGTAGGCCAAATCTAGTAAACCCCAGCTAGTGGCTAATTCTGGATATTCTACCTCTAACCACTCATCTGGTTTAGCCGGATCATTAAATTGAACTTGACCACCTCTTGCTAATAACCACAACTGGCCATTATCAGCAAAACCCATATTTTCTAAACGCCGGGAACTATTACGGTTATGGGGTTCCCAAGCATTTTGTCCCGGTTTCCAAACTGAGTAAAAGCTCCCTTTGGCAGAAACCGCAATATACTTACCATCACTGGAACGTTCTAAGTTACGCACCACACCAACGGCCGCTTCTACCTGCGCTTTCCAGTTTTGACCACCATCGATAGTTTTATAGATAGCTCCCACATCAGTAGCCATTTCTGCTGTGTTTTCACCCAATGCTGTGATCAAAATGGGGCTACCAGGTAACTTTTCATTCAAAGGCAAGCTAGACCAAGATTTACCTGCATCAGTAGTATGTAGCAACAAAGAAGGTTCTCCAGCTATCCAACCTTCTTTACCTGCAAAACTTACTGAGTCAAATCGAGATTTTGGATCTTCAACTGCCAACTTGAGAGGTTGCCAAGTGTTTCCACCATCATTGGTTTCCAGTAGAGTAGCATTACCACCAACTAAATAACCGTGTTTGGGGTTATCAGTAAAAGCAATATCCAGCAGTTTTGCATCTGTTGGCACATTAACAACTTGCCAGGGATTATAGGTAACAGAGGGAACTTTGCTACAGCCGATACAGGCTAGGACTACTATGAGCGCGGCAAATATTCCTTGCCACCTGTTTACAATTGAACGCATTAGTATTTCTTAGTTATTTCTAAATTTGAATTAAGGGAACAGGGAACTCTTAACAGGGAACAGGTAGAAATCTTTCCTCCCCATCACCCCTACTCCGAAAGGGGATGTTATTGTAAGCCGTAAAGACTGATAAAAAACAAGAAGCCAAGTGCCAAAGCACTGAAAATCAAAATGTTTTTTTGAGTTGGTGTCAGTTTATTAACACCCAAGCCATAGCCTAAGTTTTCTCTGAAACCAGATGCCGTACCCGCAGGTCCAATATTGGCAAAAGCTACTTTTTTGGCTGTACAAACTGGACAACGCCAGTTGATAGGCAATTCTGCAAAGGGTGTCCCAGCATGAATACCATACTTGTCGTCTCCCTTTTCAGGTTCATATACGTAACCGCAGGAGCGACACTCATAGCGGTCTAACTCCTGAGTATCAAGAGCTTCTTCAGCTTGTTCGCTCATGGCGCAGGTTCTCCTAGAGAGGAAATCTTAAAGATACGTTAAAAATTATGACATATTTGTTAGACTTTTCTATCACTCTCAAAACTGAATCAAATACTTCCAGTCCGTCTGTTTCCCAGATTTCAGAAAGCCTGGAAAGATATAATGTAAAACAAGATGATCTTTCTTATTTCCACTATCAGCGGTAGATATCCATTGTGTTTGTCCTCAGCGGTTACGAATATCTTCTAGGCTTCTTTCTCCTCTGTAGCCTAGTTCCAGCCCTGGCGCTCTCAGCGTCCAAGCTTCTAAGACCTAGTAGCTACAGCCCAGAACGGCGCACCACTTATGAATCCGGCATGGAACCCATTGGCGGAGCCTGGATTCAGTTCAACATTCGCTACTATATGTTCGCTTTAGTCTTTGTCGTCTTCGACGTAGAGACTGTTTTCTTATACCCTTGGGCGGTTGCTTTTCACCGTTTAGGATTATTGGCGTTTATTGAAGCGTTGATTTTTATTGCGATTCTCGTCATCGCCTTAGTTTACGCATGGCGTAAAGGAGCATTGGAATGGTCTTGAATTCTGATCTAACCACCCAGGACAAAGAGCGAATTATTAACCCGATAGAGCGTCCTACCGTTACTCAAGAACTGTCAGAAAACGTGATTTTAACCACCGTTGATGACCTCTACAACTGGGCGCGGCTTTCTAGTTTGTGGCCTTTGCTGTTTGGTACAGCTTGCTGCTTCATTGAATTTGCGGCTTTAATTGGCTCTCGGTTTGACTTTGACCGTTTTGGTCTAATTCCCCGTTCTAGCCCCCGTCAAGCTGATTTAATTATCACTGCTGGAACAATTACCATGAAGATGGCTCCCCAATTGGTTCGTCTTTATGAACAAATGCCCGAACCTAAGTATGTAATTGCTATGGGTGCTTGTACAATTACTGGCGGGATGTTCAGTGTTGACTCTCCCAGTGCTGTACGCGGAGTTGATAAGCTGATTCCGGTGGATGTGTATTTACCTGGTTGTCCTCCCCGTCCAGAGGCGATTATTGATGCAATTATTAAGTTGCGGAAGAAAATCGCTAATGATTCGATGCAAGAACGGGGTCAAATCAAGCAAACTCACCGCTATTACAGTACCACTCACAACATGAAGCCAGTTCCCGAAATTTTAACTGGTAAGTATTTACAATCAGAGACTCGCTACAATCCGCCTAAAGAATTGACAGAAGCAATTGGTCTACCTGTACCACCAGCATTGCTGACATCTAAACAAAAGGAGGAAGAAAAGCGTGGCTGATGAAGAATCTAAATTAGCTCCTGCTGCGGAAGAGTCCATCGTTCCAGCGGGTCAGGTTTCCCAGTGGTTAACTGAAAATGGCTTTGACCATGAATCTTTAGCCCCTGATGCTAATGGGGTAGAGATTATTAAGGTAGATGCAGATTTCTTGTTGCCTACTGCGACAGCTTTATACGCCTACGGGTTTAATTATCTCCAGTTCCAGGGAGGTATTGATTTAGGTCCTGGACAGGAATTGGTTAGTGTTTATCACTTGGTGAAGGTGAGTGATAATGCTGATAAGCCGGAAGAAGTGCGGGTAAAGGTGTTCTTACCTAGAGAAAATCCCACTGTGCCTTCAGTTTACTGGATTTGGCGAACTGCGGACTGGCAAGAGCGTGAAACTTACGATATGCTCGGTATCATCTATGAGGGTCATCCTAATCTGAAGCGGATTTTGATGCCGGAAGATTGGGTAGGTTGGCCTTTGCGTAAGGATTACATCTCGCCTGATTTCTATGAGTTGCAAGATGCTTATTAGGTAGTGCTGAGTTTGCATATGTGATTTACCCCTTTCCGGTGGCGGAGAGGGGTATTGTTTTTTGAATGGTTAGCAAAAATAATGAGGTGCTATCAATTGTTATAATATTAAACAAGTATTGATTTTGTATTTATTTTTTTAAGGGCATCTCCTCAAATTTAAAAGATGAAATTACCCAACGGCGAAAAGTCAGAGATAGCTATGGAAAAGCTAACTGACTACTGCCTAAACCCAGAACATCCTAGTGGAAAGCATAAAGCTAGGGTTTTCGCATCAGTTTTAGGAATTAAAGCTGAAAATGCTGATATTTTGCTTGAACTTGTACAAACAGCCGCAATATTAGGAGAAGTTGTCCAGCAAAACACGACACCATTTGGGGAACAGTTTAAGGTAGATTGGATAGTACCTGATACAGATGGAATTAGACTGCGGACAATCTGGGAAATTACTGCTAAAAATCCTAATCCACGCTTGATTACTGCGTTTCTTAAATTAGATGAAAAAACTTAAACTTTTAGATACTATTGCCACTCTCAAGCCTATAGCAGTTGAGCGGTTAACCCTGGTAGAAGAAGATTATACTTCTCTTACCAATTTACCAAATGGGCAAGTTGGAACAATTGTAGAAGTCTATGAAGAAGGAGAAGAAGATTATTATTTAGTAGAATTTGCTGATTCTCAAGGGTGTGAATATGCGATGGCTACTTTGAGTGCAGATGAAATTTTGGTTTTGCATTATGATTTGGCAATTGTTTAGTATATTTTTAACCATTTTCTGTGAAGGAATGGGGTATTTTTTATTGTTTAAATATATTTGTCTAAACATTAGTGAGAAAAATGCTAAACATCCATAATCTAAAGCAATTAGATATTTCCGAAAATAAATCTGAATCCCTGGTAAAAGTTCAGATTAGACTGTTGCTATATTTCTATTTCTGTAATTTCTTGAACCTTATGTTATATCAAAAACTTTCTCAATCTGAATTGGATTATGTGCTGCAACTAGATGATATTTTTCAACATAGCAATTCATTAATAAAACCAGAGCATAAAACAATTATCGTAGAAGGTAAACCAACTTCTGCACAAACTAAATGTAATACATCTCTACAAGACTATATTGATGACTTTAAAAATGAACTCAAAACGCAAAACTTTTCTCACGTCTTTTCTGGTAGAATTAAAATAAATTTTCAATGGCATCTCAGAGAAAGAGATTTTTTTGAAAATCCTAATGTTGCTGATTTAGATAATTTGCCTATTAAAAAGATAATTGACGAATTACGCAATCCTTTATATGGTTTATTTATAGATGATATTCAAGTAGATGAAATAAACTTAAAGAGAATAATTCTTCCACTTCATATCCGAGCTAAGTATAATGACAAAGAGCAACAAACTTTTGAAAAGCTTGTGATTAATATAGATTCTGTAGAATCAGACCCAGAAAATTGCTATGAACCAATGATTAAGAGAGATGATATAGGTTTTATATCATTGGAAGCGTTCTCAGATTTTGGAGAAGAGAGATTGTATCCAATTGCTAAATCTGAAACTGCATTCAATACTTTTTTGGCCGAATATTTCAAGCTGATAATTATAGCTGAACAATCAATTGACAACTCACAAGATAGACATAGTGAACGTTTAAGGCATATCACAACTTTTCCAAAACACAGAATTAATTCTTGGCTGAAAAACCCTACTTCAGCATTTTAGAGATTTTTTGAGATTTTAGGGTAGTTAAAATAAGTATAAAACACCATTTGCTTCTTAAATATGATCACCTCCCCACTTGAGATTACCACGATAAGCCTTAATCTTTTCTTGTTGCTTCAGTTTAATCAGTGTCTTCAGACCAAGTTCTATAACTTCTCGTTGAGTCTTTAGTCCAGTGGCTTTAATAGCATCATCTATCAGTTTTTCATCAATGATGATATTAGTTCTCATGATTATGATGTGTGAAATTTGATGTTTAGATAATTTTTTATTGTATATTTTTTTGATAAAATGTCTACGGTACGGTAAATGATATATAGATTTAAAATATAAATGGTGCGTTACCCACAGCATAACGCACCCCACAAAATTAAACTCTACATCCTTCCTTTTGCCATCACTTGTTGCAGATGTTGACGAATTTCGTGCGCTTCATCAATTTCTGTCTGACGCAATTTTTGGAATAGTTCTACACAAGGCTGAGAATTTGCTTCTTGGGCATCTTGAATGTAACGTTCGTAAGCTTGCACTGCTGCGGCTTTATTATGCAGTACGGTAATAAAATCATATTCTAAATTACTAATTGGTTCTTGAGTTTTTGTCTGGGTAGCAGTCATTATTTTTTGCTCCTTTATTTAACTATTTATTGAATTTATACTCACTCTCAAAGTTTGATTCATCTACCTACAAGTGGACAAAAAATATTAGTTTTGCTACAAAAGATAGATCCCCGACCTCTTAAAGAAGTCGGGGATCTGGGTATGATATTTATTTCTACCCATTTTCTACCCATTGACTTATTTGCTATGGCAGAGATCGCTTTTCATTACATTCTTCTGAATACTGAAATTCCAACTCATTTTGTCTTTCTTTCCGTCCTTGATGCACGATAGGACAGTATTTTGTGTTCGCACTCATACAGTCCATGTGGGGTGTTTTCGCACACACTAATAGTAGCCCACCCAAAATGAGTAATAAACCACAAATTGCTGCTGTTTGTGTT
Source organism: Nostocales cyanobacterium (assembly GCA_004293145.1). Lineage (GTDB taxonomy): Bacteria > Cyanobacteriota > Cyanobacteriia > Cyanobacteriales > Nostocaceae > RDYJ01. Next base: position 22,771 of record RDYJ01000023.1, read on the forward strand.
CCTGATATATCTAATGCACCATGAACTACTACTTCCCGCAGTACGGAAACAATTGCAACTTCGACTGCTACACCAACAGAAATACTATGCTCTTGTAAGTAGACCATTAGTAATCGAAATAACTCAACTAGAATCAACACAAATAGCATTTTGGATGTCAATTCTTTGTAGCCTAGTGACTGTGTGATGGCAATAAATATACCCCACAACTGTATCAACATAACTGCAAATAAGGCTAAACATAGGACAATCACAATCAGGTCTTGAAAAGCCTCCATGTTACGAACAATTGCATGGCGATCTAACCAGCGATCGCAAAATAAAAACCTACTCTTGAAGCGTTTTTGCATGACTATTTACATTCCAATGGCAGTTTAGACCACACTAGCCGTTTAACCCCTTTTTCTTATTGTTACGTAATATTAATGCTTATGCCTCAGCGTGGTTTGTTATTTAGATTGTTATTTAACTTTTGTGCTTGTGTTAACAATTTTTCGGCATTTATTGCCCATTGAGTATTACTCTGTTGTTGATACAACTTTATGGCATATTCAAATACTTTTATAGCTTCTGAATATTGTTTTAATTGTACAAATACTAATCCTGCACCATAATAAGCATCTGCATAGTTAGAATTTGCATCGGCTGATTTTCTAAATGCTGCTAATGCTTCATTAAATTTGCCCTGATTAAACCAAATTGAACCCAGATTATAATGAGCCTCTGCATATCTGGGATTTATATTAATCGCTTTATTAAATGCTGTTTTTGCTGGCTCTATTTTCCCTTGTTGCAGATAGGAAATGCCTAAATGATAGGAAGGTTCTGGTGAATTTGGACTATATATTATCGCTTGTTGAAAAGATGCGATCGCACTATTCCAATCTTTTTTGATTTCTCTTACCAATCCTAAGTTATAATGAGCAAAACCCAATTTTGGATCTAATTGTAACGCCCGTTGCAAATAATCAACCGCTAATTGTAAATTATTCCCTTCTAACAAAGCACCACCTAAAGAAGCAAAAGCTGGTGCAAATTGCGGATCAGCTTGTGTTGCTTGATAAAATGCGTCTGCTGATGGTTGCAATTGTCCTGCTTGTCGCAGTGCCAAACCTAAATTATAATAGGCTGCTGCTAAGGTCGGATCTAATTGCGTCGCTTGACGAAAAGCGGTAATTGCATCTTCTAACTTTCCGTCCTGAATAGCTTGTAAACCCCTATTTAACCAGTCTAAAGCAATTTGACGGGCAGTTTGGGCTATGAGGGGGATATGGGGTGATGAGGAGGTGCGGAGGTGGGGAGAAATGGAAAATACTGGTTTAATATTGACACTTATTGCTAGAAAAGTTGAAATTCCAATTATAGAAGATTTTTTTAAGGAAAATGCCATAAATTTGCTCGATAATATTGTTATCAACGAATAATTTTACAAAAATTTTAGATTTGGCATATAAGTTAGTGTTGCTTAATATTACTTAAACTTAATCTTACGATAAACTACAATTTTGTGTAACCGAGATTAAAAGATGGATAATAAAAAAGTAAGAATTCAGGAGTCAGGAGTCAGGAGTCAGAATGTTTGATTAATTTGATTAATCAGTAAAATCAGCAAATAAAGATTTTTGGCGCAAGTGTTAAAAAGCTGAATGCTTAATGAATTACTCCTGAAAAATACATGATGCGGTTGAGGGAATCGCCGTAAAGGAGGGTTTATGAACGAAAAAGTAAAATCCGGTTCGCGGAATGTGGCAATTGTTGGACCATATTTAAGTGGTAAAACTACTTTATTAGAAAGTTTGTTATTTGTCACCGGAGCGATTTCTCGCAAAGGTAACATTAAAGATGGTAACACAGTCGGAGATAGTGCGAATGAATCACGGGACAGGCGCATGAGTGTGGAAGTCTCCGTAGCTTGTACCGAATATGAAAATACACGCTTCACATTTATAGATTGTCCCGGTTCAGTAGAATTTGCCCAAGAAACATACAATAGTTTGATCGGAGTTGATGCGGCAATTGTTGTTTGTGAACCAATCAAAGATAGAGTTTTAACTTTAGCACCATTATTCAAATTCTTGGATGATTGGGAAATTCCCCACATCGTTTTTGTGAATAAAATGGACAGGGCAAATATTCATGTTTTAGAAACATTAACAGCCCTCAAAGCAGTTTCCAGTCGTCCTTTAGTGCTTCACCAATACCCCATCATGCAAGGGGAAGAACTAACAGGATTTATTGATATGGTGAGTGAAGAAGCTTTCCAATATCATGCCGGTGCTGCTGCTGATTCTATACCATTTCCTGAAGGATTAAAAGCCGAAGAACATCAAGCCAGAGCAGAAATGTTAGAAGCTTTGGCAAATTTTGATGATCATTTACTCGAAGAACTTTTAGAAGATATCGAACCACCACAAGACGAAATTCTCAAAGATTTAAAACTAGAATTAGGTGCAGATTTAGTAGTACCTGTTTTCTTTGGTGTTGCAGAACAAGATTATGGTGTTAGACCTTTATTAGAAGCACTACTGCGGGAAGCACCAGCACCAGAAACAACAATGGAACGGCGTTTAGGGACAATTAGTGATACTCCTTTAGCGCAAGTTCTCAAAATTTTCTATACTCCCCAAGGTGGAAAACTTTCTTTAGTGCGAGTATGGCAAGGAACATTAACTGATGGTATTGTTTTAAATGGCGTTCGTGCTGGTGGTCTTTACCGTTTGATGGGACAACAACAACAGCAAGTTAATCAAGCTGTGGCTGGAGAAATTGTGGCTTTAAGTCGGTTAGAAGGAATTAAAACCGGGGATACAATTTCTGCCAATTCCCACATTAAAGAATTACCGAAAGCTGAACAATTAGAACCTGTTTTTGCTTTAGCAATTACACCAGAGAAACGCAATGATGAAGTAAAACTTAGTGCTGCTATTACTAAGTTATTAGAAGAAGATTCTTCTTTAGCTTGGGAACAACACGGTGATACTCATGAAGTAATTTTGTGGGGACAAGGGGAAATTCATCTGCAAGTTGCGTTAGATAGACTGCGACGCAAATATAATTTACCCATGTCTACTCATCTTCCCCAAGTTCCTTATAAAGAAACGATTCGCAAACCTGTTTCTTCAGTTCATGGACGTTATAAACACCAAAGCGGTGGACATGGACAATTTGGAGATGTTTATTTAGATATCCAACCTTTACCAAGAGGGGAAGGTTTCAATTTCAATGAAAAGATTGTTGGTGGTGTTGTTCCTAGACAGTACATTCCTGGGGTAGAAATGGGTGTGCGGGAATTTCTTTCACATGGTCCTTTAGGTTTCCCAATGGTAGATGTAGCGGTGACATTAACCAATGGTTCTTATCACAGTGTTGATAGTTCGGAACAAGCTTTTAAACAAGCTGCACGTCTAGCAATGCAAACGGGTGTACCCCAAGCGCAACCTACCCTGTTAGAACCGATTTTAAAGGTAGATGTGAATACTCCCAGTGAGTTTACTTCTAAAGTTTTGCAACTTTTAAGTGGTAGACGTGGGCAAATTTTGGGTTATGAAGGTAGACAAGATTGGTCAGGATGGGATAATGTTTCTGCATATTTACCCCAAGCAGAAATGCACGATTTTATTGTAGAATTGCGATCGCTTACTCTTGGTGTTGGTTCTTTCCATTGGGAACAAGATCATTTGCAAGAAGTACCAGAAAAGCTGGCTGAACGCATTCTGGTTACTAATGGTAATGGTGGTAACGGTAAATAGTTTAATCATCTCGTTCCCAGTCTCTGACTGGGAATGCTATCTGGAAGGTTCTACCTTCCGTTTTTTGCCTCACGCAAAGGCGCAAAGACGCAAAGAAAGATCAATGTTGTTCTGGTAAATAATCTTGATTTAAACTTTCTTCTATAGTAAATGTAGAATCTACAAGAAAAGTATCAAGTGATAATCCTGTTTCTAAGGAAGCTTGTTTTCTAGCATCTTGATAACATTCGTTAAATATGTCAGAGAAGTATGTTTTTAAACTTGGACTTTCGGTTAATTCTTCTTTCAATTTGCGTCTATGTTCAAATATGGTAGATAACCAACTATTACTGCGTTTTTCTGGCTGAAATTTATATTTGAGAAGGTGCATTAATACAACTAATAAGTTGCTTTTTAATGCTCTTTTTTCACTTCTTCCCATGCTTTCGATTTCTTCAATCAAATTAGTTAAGTCAATTTCTGCAAATTTACCATTTTTTAATTGTTTTGCTGTAGTTTCTATCCACAAATAAAAATCTTCGTTATAGAGATTTGAGTTAGTAAGGTTTGTAGGTTCAGTTGTTTTCATCTGCTGGAAACCTCCTCAAATAAATTTTGAGATTTTGGGGTAGTGTTTTGGTTGCATTGATGAAATTATATATTACATGAAAATAATATTCCATGAAATGATGCTATTTATTTATATTTAACCCATTCACCATTACTCAAATTCCTCAATGAAGGTAAATCTTGAGTAGCTTTTATAAATATATCCGTTTCTCCAAACACATCCTCAAGGCTTAATAAATGAATGTTTAACTGTGTATTAATTTGCTTACTTTGAATAGCTTTATTTAAACGAGAACGAAATCCGTCTGTATAACCAATACCAGCTAACATTATGCCAATATTAGCTTCATGAATTATCATATTACCAATCATATCTGCTGTATAAGAGGCATCTAAGATATTTTGGGATAATTTAGATTGAAAATAAATCATATCATTATTTAGTTTGGCATAACCATCTATTCCTCCATCACTTCCAGTTTTTCCTGGTGTTAATCCCAAATAAGCAGCAAAACGTCTACCTAAATCTTGTTTTGCTGCTTCGTTAGAATAAATAATGCCGCTTACTAACGCATCAATTTCTAAGAAATCCATTTTTATTTTTCCTGATTAACAGATTTAAATTCTCCAACTAATTGTTTATAAAGTAAATTGATACCAACAAACAAACATTCATTGATTCTATCTTTCATGTCCAATTGTTCTATTTTGTTTGATGTTTCAGGTGAAAGCCTAATTTTACCTGAAAATCTATCACGGTCTTTTTTAGACATATTCTCTATTGGACTAATTTGTTTTAACTCGGCTTGATACTTTTCTGATTCTTCATCAATTATCTTTTGAATACTTTCTTTATGTTCAGAGAAAAGAAAATGTACGTAACTAATTGCTGATTCTAGAAATAGTTCTTTTCCTAATCTCAGGATTGAAGTTAGTTTCCGTATCTTTTCTAATTCTGAGTTAGTATATCTTAATTCTATATCTAAATCTAAGTTTTGGATTTCTTGTTTTTCTTCCTCTACTTTTTTTATGCCGTTTTCAATGGCATTATCAACCAAAAAATCTTTTATTTGAGTAGTTACTTTATCTTCTCTAGACATAATTAATCTCCCAAGATTATCCATCTAATAAATCAACAAAGTAATCGTATAAATGTTCTAAACCTTCATAGTCCCAAATATATTTTCTATCTTGATAAATAGCATTTTGCATTTCCTCTTGACAATCATACATTTGATCCGCAACTCTGTATCTTTGAGGTTTCAAATCATCTTCTAATCTGTCAATGACCTCATATATAGAGGATTGTGATATTCCTAAAGGTACAATAATTACCTGTGGAGTATAGCCTACTTTTGTTTCCAATTGAGCAATAACTTTTAGAGTTCTGGGAAGATTACGCAATGCTTTGATTCTCTGAGATTTATTAACTGGTACTAAAATCAAATCCGGGTCATTACTCACTATTGTTTGTACAGTATTTTTTAGAGGACTGTTAATATCTAAAACAATATGATCATATTGACCTTTTAGTAGCTCTTTCGGGATTGCTTCACGCCTTTCATTATACATTACTGTACTATTTTCGTATCTTTCCCAATCTTTTGATTTTTCTGGATTGCGATCTATGTAAAACTGCCAAAAATCTGCCTGATCATCACAATCAACTAGAAGTGTACTATATTGTCTATTAAGAAGAACACCAGCAATATGGACAGCAAGGGTAGTTTTGCCTACACCACCGTCATTATGAGTACATAAAATAATCAATGGAAACAGTCTCCTGAAAATCTGAAATAGGTATTAAGGTATCCAAATAGGATTTGCAGCAATAACATAATATAACGATTCATGACCAAACCTTAAACTCAATATTATACTTGTATATTAAGTATATACAACATCTTCACAAAAGAGGAAAATCATCATGGGCTTTATCTTCTCCCTCCTCACCACTCTCATAGCAAGTCTTATATATCTGCAAAGCAGCAAAATCACCAGCGAAAGAACTAAATTAGCAGTCCGAGGAATTACCATATTAATTGGTAGTATTGCCTTACTAGCTTCAATTTCCAGACTGTTGGTAATAGTTCCACCGGGAACAGTTGGTATTATCAACTTATTTGGTAAAGTTTCTGATAATACTCTAGATTCAGGAGTTCATGTAGTTAACCCCTTTGCGAAAGTTTTGAATTTTTCCACTCGTCTTAAAGATGTTAAAGAAAACATAGACACCACATCTCAAGAAGGTTTAAGTTTAAATCTTGATGTCAGTCTGCAATATAGACTCGACCCGCAGAAAGCAGCATTAGTATATAAAACCATTGGAACTGATGAAAAACAATTGATTATTTCCAGATTTCGTTCTACCGTTCGCGCTATCACAGCAAACTATTCAGCTAGTGCAATTTATTCAACAAAACGCCAAGAAATCGTTCAAAAAATTGATCAACAACTCACACCACAAATAACAGCTTTAGGTTTTATTGTTGACCAAGCACTTTTGAGAAATGTGAAAATGCCTGATACATTACAAACAGCAATTCAAGAAAAACTCAAAGCCGAACAAGAAAATGAACAAATGAAATTTGTATTGGAAAAAGAGAGTCAAGAAGCAGAAAGAAAGCGAATTGAAGCTAAAGGTATCGCTGATTCTCAAAAAATTATCTCTGGTGGACTGACTAACCAAGTGTTGCAATTACGCGCAATAGAAGCTACAGAAAAACTTGCTCAATCTAATAATTCTAAAATTGTTGTTCTCGGTTCTGAAAAGGGAGGAATGCCTATTTTAATTCAACCAGAAACCGGAACATCAAAACCTTAAATAATTGAAAATTAAAAATTAAAAATTTCTTGGGTTTTATTCATCATCACTACCAAAAGTTACACAAGGACTATCAATTTCTACAGTTGGAGTGAAAGAACTACAGAAAGTGACCATAGCACAATTAACTTCAAATTCATCGGGGTGAGTACATTTCATCTGCATATAAAAAGCACAGTCTTCACAAATACTTCTAAATAACATTGTTTGCGATTCGATGAAATCTGACATAATTCAAAATCCTCAAGGAAAGATAAAACCCACTACATTGTGTGTGGTGTAGTGGGAAATAGCAGTAACAAACAATGTCTTTACGATCATCTGTTATTTATGTAACTAATTTCATAATTTTATGTATAAAATACATGATTAGATTGCATTTATAGCAAGTTAATCACAAATCGAAATTAGGCAATGGCTAAGGAAATCAGAAACTTGGTATATTGTCAAGTGAAAATCTGAAAAATGGGGTCTTTTTAATTCAAAAGGTGAAGCAATTGCTAGACGTGTAGAATTAACCAGGGCTGGAAAATGCCAACCCATGTAACTTGAGATTTTGGATTTTGGATTACAGTTTCAAGTCAAGCTTGATAATTTATTGAAAAACTTGCTTCTCTATAGGGAGCATCCCAAATGTGTAAATTTATTTTTATCTAACGAAATCAAATGCTCCAAGTCTTGATATGATTGTCCGCGTAGCGTGCCGGAGGCATTACCGCAAAGGGCGCACGCGCGTTCGCGTAGCGGTGCGTAGCACTCAGCGATGCCCGAAGGGCTGTAGAACACAAAGGTAAGAGAATTGAGCGAGAGTTTTTGGTGTTGCTGCGGTTATTTTTTCTTTCATTGGGATGCTCCCTCTCTATATTTTTGATTCAAGCAAATATTCTGACTCCTGACTTCTAACAATTTAATTCTTATTTGTTGTTGTAGTATTTTTAGCAGCTTGTTTACTTAAAACCTCTACAGCTTTAGCAAATTGCGGATCATCCAAAGTAGCGAATTTATCTCTTTCCTTGAGCCACAAATCTTGTTTTTGGGCATCAGTCAAATCTACTACTACATCTGGATCAATACCATGCTTGTTAATATCTTTACCGCTAGGGGTATGATACTTAGCAATTGTCACTGCTAATCCTGAACCATCTTCCAAAGGACGAACAGATTGTACTAAACCCTTACCAAAGGTTTGTGTACCCACAATTACTGCACGTTTATTATCCTGCAAAGCACCGGAGAGAATTTCACTAGCACTAGCTGAACCCTTATCCACTAAAACCGCCAACGGCTTAGTCGTTAAAGCACGTCCCCTGGCTATTTCCCGTTCTTGCTCACCTTGACGGTTGATAGTAGAAACGATAGTTCCTTTATCCAACCACATCCGGGCAATGTCCACACTAGAGAATAATAAACCACCAGGATTACCACGTAGATCCAAAATATAACTAGATACATTTTTAGCTTCTAGCTTATTGATAGCTTCTCTCATTTCCTTGCCAGCATTAGCACTGAACTGATTCAAACGAATGTAACCAACATTACCTGCTGGAGTTGACTTTTCAGAAAACTTCACCGGATGAATTTCAATTCGCGCTCTTGTGATGTCAAATATTTTTTGTTGACTATTCCGCAGAATTTTCAGTTTTACCTTACTTCCCGCTTCACCACGAATTAAAGCTACAGCTTGGTTAGTGTCCATGCCTTTAGTGCTTTTACCATCAATTTCCAGGATCACATCCTTAGCGAGAATTCCCATTTTAAAGGCTGGTGTATCCTCAATCGGGGAAATTACAACCAATTGCTTAGTTTTTTCATCCTGACTAATTGTGATACCAATACCTGTCAATTCTCCAGAGGTATCAACCTGCATATTCTTGAATTCCTCTGGGTCCATAAACCGGGTGTAAGGGTCTTCAAGCCTTTTCAGCATTTCCCGAATAGACTTATAAGCTTCCTGCTGATTACTGTAGGACTTGCTTAAATATTCTTTACGAACAGCTTGCCAATCTACTTGATTAAAAGTCCCGTCCACATATTGACGGTAAACAATTTGCCAAACTTCATCTATCAACTCTTTAGGACTTGCTTTAAACAAAGCCTGACCACGGGAGTGAATACCAAGACTAGTAACAGCAATTGTAGAAAGCGTCACTGCTGTAGCACCTAAAACAAGTCTACTTTTTGTAATCACCATAATGACCAGCTGCGTCAGAGGGAAAATTTTATAGTCAGTATGCCCAATCTAACACAGGGATTGGGAATTGGGGATTGGGAATTGGGAATTGGGAATTGGGAATTGGTGACAGGAGTCAGGAGTCAGGAGTCAGGAGTCAGGAGGCAGAAGTTCTTTAATTTGACTTTTGACTTTTGACTTTTGACTTTTAATTTTCCTCCCCATCTCCCCAGTCCTTTTTAAGGTTCTACCCAACGTCCATCGGCTTTAATCAAGTTAATTAACTCTTCTACACCTTGATTTTCGGGAACTTTTTTAATTTCTTCCCTACCACGATATAAAGAAATATAACCGGGTGTTTTGCCAACATAACCATAGTCAGCATCTGCCATTTCTCCTGGTCCATTAACAATGCAACCCATAACGGCAATATCTAAACCTGTTAAATGTTTGGTTGCTTCCCGGACTGTGTGCAGCACTTCTTCTAAGTTAAACAAAGTTCTGCCACAGGAAGGACAAGCCACATACTCAACCATTGTTTTCCGCAAACCTAAAGCTTGCAGAATGCTGTAACAAACGGGAATTTCTTTTTCTGGGGCTTCGGTTAAGGAAACGCGAATTGTATCACCGATACCATCAGCTAACAATGTGGCAATTCCGGCTGTAGATTTAATTCTGCCATATTCCCCGTCACCTGCTTCGGTTACGCCTAAATGTAAAGGATAATCCATACCTAAATCATCCATGCGTTTGGCCATCAACCGATATGCAGCTACCATCACGGGAACGCGTGAGGCTTTCATGGAAATAACGATGTTGCGAAAATCCAAAGATTCACAAATGCGGATGAATTCTAAGGCAGATTCTACCATTCCTTCTGGGGTGTCACCGTAGGTAAATAGCATTCTTTCTGCTAATGAACCATGATTAACACCGATACGCATGGCTTTACCTTGATCACGCAGGGAAATTACCAAGGGTGCTAAGGTTTCGCGGATTTTTTCGCCAATTTCGTCAAATTCGGCTTTTGTATATTCGGTGCGGGTGGTGTTTGGTTTTTCAAATACATATAACCCTGGATTAATTCGCACTTTTTCAATGTGTTTGGCGACTTCCAGGGCAATTTTCATACCATTGTGATGGACATCGGCGACAATGGGAACATCACGGTATGTTTTGATTAATTTTTGTTTAATTTCCGCCAAGGCTTTGGCGTGTCCTAAACTGGGAACTGTAACCCGGACAATTTCGCAGCCTATTTCATGGAGACGACGAATACCTGCTACAGAACCATCAATGTCTAGGGTATCTTCGTTAATCATTGACTGTACTACCACTGGGTAGCCTCCGCCAATGGTGACATCTCCCACCTTGACAGGACGGGTTTTGCGGCGTTTGATGGTGGTGTCAAAGGCAGGTTGACTAGATGCTGTGTTGGTGGTTTCAAGGGTTGGTAGGGTTTGCATAGCCTCAACAGGTAGATTTTCTGTAGCTAAAATATCAGATTGCAAGGGGTTCTGTTTCTCAGATTGCCACAGTTGGGGCTATTTTGGGTGATGGATGGGAAAATTGACAGTTTCATTCTGTTTAGTTTTACTCTTCCCTACGCTTAGTCTTCAGGGAAAACTTTTCTATCTACTGAATTTCTCTTCTTGGAACTGCCTGAAAGACCGCATGATAAAATTGAATTATTAGCTGTAAGTTCTATTAGTTTAGTTATTTGGGAGATTTATCAAATGTCATCACTAATTTCTACCTTTACTCAAAATCTAGATTTTTCTCAATCAGAAATAGAAACAATACTTTCAACACCTTTAAATGAGGTGCTGAATTCCCCAGAATTAAAAAAAGAATTAGCAAGTTTAAATATTCAATTACTCAGGGAAACTCTACCCACCGCTGGACAAGTATTAGCCGAAAATTTACCACCTTTTTATCATTGGCTAAAAAATGAATTAGGAGTGAAGCGGGTTCCTGACAGTCCAGATCATACAACAAAATGGGTAGTTGGTTTTCTCAATAATCAAGAGAGTATCAATCGCCTGGTTGAGTTACATCGTCCAGTACCTCGTCAAGCTTTAGAACAAGCTGTTCCTCGCTTGGTGGGTTTATTTGATGGTGTGGAAGATATCAAAGTTCGTCAGGAATGGGAAAAAGCTGTTGCAGCACTTTGTTTAGTGTTAGTTGTTGATGCTCGTGAACAGGAAACAGTTGCCCATTAATTTTTGGCACTCCTCCGTCTTCCCTTGAAGGCTGAGGAAATATCTGCCTTTGTGATCCTTGCCTGCTGTCTGCCAATTATTGAGGAAGTATAAATTATTCTCATCTCCCCAGGAAGGTATATTTGTGTTAAAATATATAAAACTAATACCTTGAGCTAATATCAATGGGGAAGGTTTTAGTCCTAAACGCCTCCTACGAACCGCTCAACATCACGAGTTGGCGACGTGCCATAGTTTTGTTGATTAAAGGCAAAGCAGAACACGTAGAAAACAACGGTAAATACATATACTCTGATTTCCCGCTGCCAACCGTCATCCGGTTGCGCCATTATGTGCGTGTTCCCTATAAAGAAATTCCTCTGACGCGCCGGAATATATTGCATCGTGATGGTCATACTTGTCAATACTGTGGCTACACAGGAGACGAATTGACGCTAGATCATGTAATGCCGCGATCGCGTGGAGGGGGTGACACATGGGAAAACATTGTTACTGCCTGTGTACGCTGCAACGTCAAAAAAGGCTGTCGTACACCTCAAGAAGCCCGGATGCCTTTGCGCCATCCACCTCGTCAACCTTACAGCAGTCTTTATTTTGAGGTGACTAAACATCTCAAGAGTGGACTTCATCAAGAGTGGCAAAAATATGTGATCGGACTTTGACATTCACAGAGAAATAACTAGACAGCAGGGGAATCAATCTTCACCTGTAGGTATTACTGTTTGACTATATTCAAGACAGTATACCACAAATTGAAGGTTAAATTTGCCCTTGGTTGGTTTTTTGCAGCTTTTCAGGGGCATTTCCAAAAGCTCAGAGAATTGCTTGCCAAGATTTTGGCTGACTAACTCACAAACAGACTTACTATTATACCTCACGTTGATGAGGTATGGATCATCGTCGCTGTAAATTATTCAAATTGATTCAAATTACCGACTGATTATGCTCAAAGGTATATTTTGGGTGAAGATAGTTGTTAATTGCTGATTAAACATAATAAATATATAAATAATATATTAATAACGTCATCTGATGGTGAGGAAGCAGGAGGCAGCTATGCAGTTATGCAGAAGCTGATTTTATTTTCCAGCCATGCTGATAATTGACATCTGAGTTGAAATGTAAGCAATTTTTGACTAATGCTATTGACAAAAAATAGACCAACCAACATGATCCTGTGCTAATACTCCAGATTTCTGCCAAGATCATAATGTGTGACCAAACCAGAGCATAACTGGTGGGAGTCACCACCATGAAAACCAAATTCCCTATGTACTTGAATTCTCCCGTTACTCAATTTGAGAGTTTTTCATTGACCACAGAGCCGAATGGGGAGGAAGTTGAAATAGATAGAGATTCAATTGAACTTCCACAACTGACTCGGCCGTCCTTACCATCATCAAATGGTGATGGAGGTATATATTTAGCTCAACGTGGTCATTCCCTCGCGATTCAGAAGTCAGAAGAGTTACAAAAAACCCTTCTTGCACACCGACACGAGCGTCATTTAGTCATTTTGCAGGATTTTCCAGATCCAGATGCCCTTTCTAGTGCTTGGGCTTACCAGTTAATTGCACAACAATACGATATCAAATGTGAAATTATTTATGCTGGGACATTAAGCCATCAAGAGAATATTGCGTTAGTTAAGCTAACTACTTTACCTGCTCAACGCTGGACAATGCAAACCCTGAAAAGTAAAGATTTGTTATCTTATCAAGGGTTTGTGTTGATTGATAACCAGGGAACTACATCTCAGTTAGTACCTGTAATACAACAGGCCGGAATTCCCCTAGTAGTGCTAGTTGATCATCATAGTTTGCAGGGAGAACTCAAGGCCGAGTTTGTCGATGTTCGTCCTTATGTGCGAGCCACTGCGACAATATTTACTCAGTATTTACAAGTGGGCTTGCTCACATTAGATAGCAGTATTAACCAACATATAAAATGTGCAACTGCTTTAATGCACGGATTGCGTTCTGATACAAACAGATTGATGCAAGCGCAGGAAGAAGATTTTATGGCGGCTGCATATCTGAGCAAATTTTATGATGCTCAGTTGCTTAATGCAATTTTACAGGCAAATCGTTCTAAGCGAGTAATGGATGTGATCGAGCGATCGCTCAAAAATCGCATTGTCCAAAATAACTTTTCCATAGCTGGTGTGGGTTATTTACGTTACGACGACAGAGATGCTATACCCCAAGCGGCTGATTTTCTTGTCACAGAAGAAAATGTGCATACGGCTGTAGTTTATGGCATAGTTCACGATGAAGATGACGAACTAGAGGTAGTCATAGGTTCCCTCAGAACTACAAAACTTACCCTAGATCCCGACGAATTTATCAAAGAAGCCTTTGGACAAGATAGCACAGGGCGGTTTTTTGGTGGTGGACGCACTGGTGCAGGGGGCTTTGAGATTCCGATGGGGTTCTTATCTGGTGGTAATGAAAATTCTGCCTATGCAAGAATGAAATGGGAAGTTTTCGATTCTCAAATCAAGCAGAAATTATTGAAGTTGGTAAATCCTAAAGATAATCCGATTCAGTCTTAGGTCAACTTAAACAGTACAGATCGCCTCATTCCCCATCCGCTTTGAGGTTGGGGATGGATATTTTTCTGATCTTAATCTTAAGATAAGATTGTCTAATCACCATTAAAATATGAGAGATTTATCTGAGAGATTTATCTGATTAAAAGCCATAGATGCGCCGACTTATATAACTAACCGCAAAGTACACAAAGAAAGAACTCAAGAAAGAATTTTGGCGCGGCCTCACAAAGAAACGGGATAAGTCCTGACTAAAAAAGGAAAAAACCGCGAACCTGATGGGATCACGGCTTTCGGTATGGTGTGAGGAGCTTAACTAATATCAATCATAGACTACCCATCTAGGAATGGTTCGCTCGTATCAATTTTGGTAACAGAATTTTTTGAAGAACAGGATAGTTGAATGATTGTGATCACAACTTTACACCAAAGCACCACCACAGCTAGAACCACATCCAGCAGTACAGCCATAACAATAGTCAGCAGTTTGTACCTCATTAATCAAATCTAGACTACCAGCTGCTAACAATTTGCTAATTGTCAAAGTTCTCCCATACTTAGTTTTTGCAGGTAAATTCATCATTTGATTGAAGTCGCAATCATAAACATTACCCAAATAATCAACAGAAATTTGCTCGCGACACATTAAATTTTTAACTGTATCGGGGTTAAATTGTGACTCCAAAAACTGTAGATATTGGGAATAAATCTGTTGACGTTCTAAATGTAACTTTGTTCTCCCTACAGGTAAATTAGTAATAGTGAAGAGGTTGTTAAAGACAATATCAAAATGTTCTTGTAAGAATGTTTTATAAGCAAGTTCCAGGTTTGTTTGTTCAGGAGTTACGGAAAAATTTTCATCTTTTGGTAATAGAGGATTATACACCAAATCTAAAATTAAATTTGGATTTTTACCATAACCAACTCTATTTAACCACAGCAAAGCTTTAATGGAATCATCAAACACACCATGACCCCGCATTTTATCAACATTATCTGCCATATAGCAGGGTAAAGAAGCTACAACCCTCACTTGGTTTTGAGCAAAAAAATCTGGTAAATATTCAAATCCTTCCAGAAAATAAATTGTTAAATTTGACCTGACAATGACTTGTTTACCTGCTTCCTTAGCAGCTTCTACTAATGGTTTAAAACCATAGTTTATTTCTGGAGCGCCACCAGTTAAATCAACAATTTTAATTTCTGGAAATTTAAACATGAATTCAATCAACTCCAGGCAAATTTCTAGAGAAAGTTCCTCTGTTCTTTTTGGTCCTGCTTCGACGTGACAATGATTACAAGCGAGATTACAGCGTTTTCCTAGATTGATTTGTAAAACATTTATTTCCTTTTTGGTTAAGGGGGAAATAATTTTATTTTGAAAAGGTGTAATTCCTGTGAAAACCATAATTTATCCCTGACGAACAATTAAGAACTTTTGGATTGGGAAATTATCAAAATATCCAAAACTTAACAACAACCACCACCATCATAATACCAAGTGGAAGCGGTAATGATAATTTCAGTTGGCTTTAAATATCCTAATTTATTAGCTGTTTTATCACAAACGGCGGCAGGAATACCTCTTGGTAAAATATGTCCGGCTGCATCATCAAAGAAAGGTTCTGTTCCTGCATAAATTGCCGTTTTACCTGTGAAAATACAAGCACCATCTTCAGGAATTTGTACTTTAAAAGCAACGGAATCAAGACTTTCCAGCAAGAGATTTTCGTCTAAATTATAAGTTTGTTTATCTAATAATCTATAGGGACGACGGGCGCGAATTTCGATTTGTCCAAATCCTGCATCAATAATTAGTTGGGTATACTCTTGATAGGTGAGTGCGCCGGATAAACACATAGCCCGTAGTCGTTCATCTTGTTGTAAATGTAGGGGAATAGGACGAGTAGCAATGGGGTCACTCATTTGCAATCTTCCACCTGGTTTTAATACCCGATATGCTGCTTTTAAGGCACGGGTTAAATCTGCTGGTTCAAAAATATTGAAAAGACAATTTGAGCTTGTTATTGTCGTTGTGAAGTTCGTAAACATTAACAATAACAGAAATAAGCTCAAAAAAAATTAAGTCTATTCAACTTAACTCGGCTAAATTGTTCAACGGTTTATCTAAAAACTTATCAATAATCTTTATGATGGAAACACTTTTTATTAATAAATAAAAACTAGTTTATATCAAAGCTTTAAAAGCAACAAGGTCTTTATTTTTTACTTTGAATCGTCATTCTTCAATTCAATATCATGAAAAATTGGAAGAAAATGTTTGTCACTCAAATTCGTTTTTGTATCTTGCTCTACCATGGATTTTCAAAATAAAAGCCGACGGTTTTACCTTTTCGCTTGGTTTAACATTTTCCCTAAA
>RDYJ01000024.1 GCA_004293145.1 Nostocales cyanobacterium
TCCGTTAATCCCCTGAGGCATGGTATACAGTACATCCTCATATCATCACAAAAAACAGTAAAAACCGATTGTGACAGTTGAGGGTGCGGAAGATAGGATCAAAAAGATCAACTACTGGTTTTTTCTCAAAATTAATGAGAATATATAGCAATAAGCTAACGAATTTACAGGGGTCTTGACTTCTTGATTGTTGATGATTAGATTATATGTGAATAATCCAAGGGTTTTCTGGATCTAAAATTTTTCTGCATCAGGATTTTTAGGATGGAAAATTTACAACCTATAAAAATAAACAAATCCTCTTCATGCTTAAATTCTAATTCTGACGAAGATAGGTGGGTATTACCCACCTAAAAACATATTAGATAAGCTAAAACTCATCTCATTTAAATATTAGGGCGGGCAGGGATGCCCAACCCACAAGAGTTAGACTTATTTAGGGTTTGCTGATAGCTGGCGTGGCGTAGCCATAAAAGTCTTTCCGTGAGGGGTTAGGAGTCGGTAGAGACGTGGAAGGCGGAACGTCTGTACAGGAGTCAGGAGTCAGGAGCAAGAATTAGAAACAGCTTTTGAATAGTTGTTTTGGGGGAAAAGTGAGCAGTTTTTGATGGGTTTAATGTCTATTCCTTGCACCTTCTTAACCTTTTTTACCCCTGAATCCCTTGATTTATCTAGGTTTTACATTTATTAAGCAAGCCCTATTTAAGTTATACAGTTTAAATGCGGAACAGCTGATTAGGTTTAAGCTTCCCGCCAATACCAATTTAAAAGCATTCCACCTGCTACCAGTTTCAGAATTTCCAGGACAAAATAACTGACGTGAAGTAAATTCATGCTGTCAGGAACTCCACCTGCGGCTGCAAATAGACTTAAATTGCTACCAACAACGCACATTTGCGGTGTTAAAAAATAAGTATCAAGTAAAGCTACTGTTAGCAGTAGGCAAGATAAAAATATGCTGCTAAAGCGCCAATTAGATTTAGCTTTACCCATAGCCAGTATAGCAGTCAAGACTACACCCGCAGATAGCAATTCTAAGCGATTAAAATTCCAAAAAATTGCATATCCTACTGTAGTAAAATTCCCTTCGTTCATCATGCCAGAAACATAAAGACTAGGCATAATTACCCAATCTAACACTAGACTAGCACTCAGCCAAAAGCCTAAAGTCAACATTACGGCGGTTTGCCAAGTTGACCGTTTGAATTCAAAGTTAGAAATAGCGTTCATAAGAATAATTGCTTTGTTGTATTCCTAGTTTCTAACTCTAAGAAAAGACTTTGACAACAAATAGTAATTAACTGTTACAAACTAGACTATATGCAACATTTTTAAGATAATTTTTTAATTTATTGCTCTTAAGTTTTTAACTTTTATTACAAAATAATAAGAACATTTAAAAAATCAAAACTTAGTTAAATCAACGTTAAGATCAGCCTAGTATGGCTAAATTTTGCAAATTAATACGGTAAGTAATCGGGCTATTTATGAATTCATATAAGTAGAAAGGCGCAAAAAAGCAGTAGCCGCGCAGCGGCTTCTCGGAGAATAGTAGGCAACCAAAAGTAAAATTGCCCAAAAACTTCTTCCCGCCTGCGTCCTGCCTTGTCATAACGACAATTTTTAACGCCGACCGACTTAATTCATGTATGGTGCATCCAGTAAAAAGCCATAACACACCATACAGA
This sequence comes from Nostocales cyanobacterium, assembly GCA_004293145.1. Classification (GTDB taxonomy): domain Bacteria; phylum Cyanobacteriota; class Cyanobacteriia; order Cyanobacteriales; family Nostocaceae; genus RDYJ01. Next base: position 1,689 of record RDYJ01000024.1, read on the forward strand.
TGGGATATTTTTCCCAATTACCAAAGCTTATTTTTCATTAAACGTCCAAACACCATCATCCCAAGTTGCATCTGTTGGGGGTGATTGTAACCAATGTTGACAACGACCTAGATATAACATTGAGGCTTTATCATTATTATCGGCGGTTAAGGCTTTGACAAACTCCGTTTGTGCAAGAGCAAACTGACGTTTGAGATAATACTCACGTCCTTTATGATAATACTCAATTAATTCTTGTTTAGTGGAACTAATGGGATCAGAACGTAATCCGATCAACTCATAAATAGATACTGGCTCATTTCTACCTTTGACACGAATGAAATCAAGTTCTCTAGCCCAAATATTATCGTGACAGAACTTATATGTATTGTCGCTGATAATAATATCGCAACCATACTGTTTACTGACACTTTCTAGTCGAGAACCAAGGTTAACACCATCACCAATAGCAGTAAATTCCATCCGCTTACTAGAGCCGATATTGCCACTAATTACGATATCAGAATTAATGCCAATACCAATTTTGATTCTGGACTTCTGATCAGCTTCACGACTTTGGTTTAATTCTTGTAAACGATGGCGCATTTCGAGAGAAGTTTCTACTGCCATACGTGCGTGTTCGGCTAAGGGTAAAGGAGAACCAAAGACAGCCATAATTGCATCACCGATGTATTTATCGAGAGTGCCTTTATGTTTAAAGACAGCTTCTACCATTGATTCAAAATATTCATTGAGCATACCCACAACTTCTTCCGCTTCCATGTTTTCTGTGAGTGTGGTATAGCCACGAATATCTGAGAATAAAATAGTAACTTCTTTGCGATCGCCCCCTAATTTAGCATCATCTAATTTCAGTAATTCTTCTGCTAATTCCTGAGTCATGTAACGGTACATGGTACTTTTCAGCCGCTTTTCATCACTGATATCATCCATCACCACCAATGCACCACACACCTTATTTTCGTCCCCAGCATCAGCAATAGAATTGAGTGATAAATTCACACTGTGCTGTTCTTGGGTTGTGGTTAGAAGTGTCCGATCTGGATAATACTGCTGGCTTTGTTTTGTCTCATTTGCGTGTAAGGCATCTGCAAACCACTTACTAAAATCTCCCTCTTTAATATTCACAACATCACTCACCAGTTGTCCTTCTAGACGTGCTTCTGTAGAATAACCTAACAAACGTTTAGCACTTTCATTCGCAGTGATAATATATCCAGCTTTATTAGAAGAGATGACTCCATTAGAAAGACTCCGCAAAATATCCCGTTGCATTTGTTCTTGTTGTTTAACTTTGGCAAACAACTGGGCATTTTGTAATGCTACCCCGGCTTGAATGTTAAAAGCCTCCATGAATTCTTCATCATTGTGATCAAAACTAGCTTGAAAACATTCAGGAGGTTGAGGCCAAAGGGCGGGATTATAAGGTGAAAAATCTCCTACTTTCTTTTTATTTACTAATTGAGTAACGCCAATTAATTCTTGATCACTGTTAAATACTGGCATACACAACAGACTACAAGTACGATAGCCATTTTGTTGATCCATTTGTTGTGCAGTTTGTGAGTCGGGATGCTCATATAAATCGAAGGGAATATTTAACGCTGTTCCCGATACAGCAACTATGCCGGCAAAACCTTTACCTATGGGAACTCTTAATTCTTTAGTTGTGCCATTGCCTTGAGTAATTTTTGTCCATAATTCATGACGATCTCTATCTATTAACCACAGTGTACTGCGATCAGCATTCATCAATTCTTTGGCTTCATCCATTACCCGTTTCAGGGTATCTTCCAAATCCAGACTACTTTGACTCAGGGACTTAATAGCCTTCATTAAAGCTGCTGCTGCTCTTTGTTTTTGTGTAGCGATATAAAAGGAGCGAGACGACTCTAAAATCAGGCGAATTGAAGGAGCAAAATCTTGGAATAATTTTTCATCAGCACTGGTAAAACCCCTGTTGTCAATACGTTCTGCCAAGGGATCACCAGGGTTATGTAGATATTTTAATTTGTTTAATAATTGGACTACTGCTACTAATTTTTCATCTTCATTTAACAGCGGTAAGGCTAACATTGTGTAGGTGCGATAGCCATTTCTTTTGTCTTGTTCTTGAGCAAATTTTGACCGCGCATCATCATAAAAATCATAGGGAATATTGACGACTTGCTTTAAAGTTGCTACTTCCCCAGCAATACCTTTATCAGATGGAATTCTAATTTCTAATGGCCGCTTACTTTCTCCTTCAGCTAAAATAGACCAGAGTTCTTTTTTGTTCTCATCTAATAAAAAGATGGTTGTCCGATCTGCTCCTAACAATTCACCTGTTTTCAGGGTAATTGAATGTAGCATTTCCTGGAGGATTGTTTCAAAACCTTGATAATCCAACATGGATAAGGTTTCATTAACAATCTTTAACTTATGCTCAACTTCCTGTACTACCTGTTTAAAAGTATCCTGCGTTAAGGGAGCAAGAAATTGAGAAATTGTTCCTTTTCGTGTAGCGAGACTAACTACAGGGGAAGAGTTTGTTTGTACCTGATATGTTTCTTGGTTGTCACTACCAATCATCAAATCTATTGTCTCTTCAGTCTTGGGCTTATGGGCTGACATAACTTTATTTGATATAGTAGGATTTAGAATTTACGAAAACTCAATTGGGCTAGGAAATTTATTATCTTACAATTTGATTGTAACTATCATTGTTTGACAGTATACCCTGTTTGGGAATAATTTTTTTAGCCCGCTTACTCCTGTGAAGGAAAGATGCGGAAAATTTGATCATTCAAATTAGAGTTAAAAACTAATTGCATAGTGGTTAATCCCAGATGTGAAAGCAGGAACGTTTACCAATCATTATATAGGAATATTAAGCAGCTTTTAAACCTCTTCATTTGTTCTTTTGATTCGACGTTTTTACCCACGGATCAATTCTCGCAACTCATCTGTTTGGTTTCTGCCCGTATGCTCACAATACTACTGAGGTAAATTTTTCTCTGGCTGGGTTAGTCTAAAAGTTATGTAAATTTCAGGGTTAGGCATATTTTGAGATACCATGCACTGAGGTATCTGGATTTTAGTGGATCTGCCAGTGCGGCGAAAGGGCAAGAGGTGATTATATGAAACATAGATTAAATAGTCTCAGCACAAATATTACTTAAGCTGCTGAGTATTTAGTATAAACTGCTTCGCAGTATAAATATTTTTTTAAGTAAAATTATTATAGTAATTAGTATAAATTCAAATCTATCTAACTGTATTTTTAGGGTTTAATGGCGAAAAAATCAGAATAATAGCTGTGAATAGGCAAGTATTTTTGTGTAAACAATAACTTGTCAATCAACCTATATAGTCAATCAGTAGATAATTTTAGATAAATTATCTCAAAGTATAACCGTACAAACCCGCATAATAAATATTTATGCTTTGTTTTTATTCTAGTAAATATACTAATAAAATCATCAAACTTAGTTTTGAGAAAAGAAGTTTAGAAATCATCAAATTTCTCATAAAAAATACATAAATCTTGATTTTTATTTATACATAAATCTTAAAATTAAAAAAATCAAAACTAACGGTAATTTCGTAAGAAGTAACTATAAAATCTGACATGGAATTCACCTTCATCAACAATGAACACAACCAGGTTATTTACCATGAAAAATTGGCAAGATCGATTTTTGCTAGGCTTATTGTGCTGTGCTTTGTTATTTTTTGGAACGCAGCAGAGAGTATTGGCTGAAGAAATCCACCATGATAGTACACAAATACTAATTTCCCAATTAGCGCCAGCGGATGTACCTATAAACGTCTATGAGTATTTATTGCAATATCAACCGGAAACTTATCATGTTTTAACCAAGACATTAGCAGATGGAATTGAAGATGCAAAACAGCCGTTAGCAGATGAAGTAGTGAACGATCTTTGGGCGTTATCTCAAACTAATCCCAAAATCAAATCGAGAGAGAATAATGGTAAAATTGAATATTTAATGTCTACTTGGAAATATGCGAGTAACCCAAGTTTAGATTGGCCCATAGGTGCAAAAAAACAGCTACCTTATCAAACTTGGTTTACAGCAGTACCACAAGTTAAAGAATTCTGTCAGCAATATCAAGCGATAGATGCCAATATTCCTGATAATATTGAGCTTTCACTGCGGTTACAACAGTATTTAGGTTTGATTTTAAATAAGTATTCTACCAAAACCCATTTTGTCGAAATGTGGGTGAAAGAGGAAGATTTAATTAGACCCTGTATTGATTCAGAAATCAACGATGCTAGTTGTAATCTTTTACCTCTACCAGTACCTGATAGCAGTCCTGTAATTAAGGCAATATACACCAATTCTTATAGCAATCCGAAGAAGGAATATTATCCCTGGTCGGGTTTGGGTTATACCTATGATTGGGGAAATCCACAAAAACCCCATCAAGGTCCGAGTGAGTTTATTATTAACCCAACACCAGAGAAACCTGTTGAGGTAGAAGTTGTATCTGTAACACCAACCCAGGAATATTGTCAAAAACAATATATTTCATCTAATCAGTCACTGAACTAAATTCAACCTCAAACTTTGGTCAGACAAATAAGGTTAAGAGGTAAGAAAAATTTTTACCCTTTAACCTTTTCCCAGTCTACAGAGACTATAAATAATTAAATGTTTTCATTTTTTGATAAAAATAGTTAATTACTGAAAACACTGTAAAAAGGCTGAATTCTAATCAAAATAACAGCAATTTAAACCAGTCGCTAGACAGATGAATGCTAATATACAGCAATTATCATTAATAAGAAGCAAAGGGCGTTATGATGTGAGGGTGCAGATGCCCCAATCACCAAAATAAAAACACAGAGTAACAAGCATAGTGTTTACTCTGTGTTTATCTATTTTTATAACTATCGATTAATTCTGATCCTTTTTTTTTAAATTTCCTCTAAACTCCATCCGAGAAAATTTAAAATTCATGATCAAATTCATCATTATGAATTATCTTCCTCTCGCCGATCTTCATAATCTTCAGAAGACTTTGGATCTAGTTCCCAACGAGCATCATCACGGTGTTCTAAAATATCGTTGGTGCGAAGAAAGGCATAATCATTCATTTCTAAACCTACGGCTGCTTCTATTTCTTCAGTTACATTCTTGTCAGGAGTAGCAACTGTACCACCAACAGCTTCATCTCCTACAGTATCTTGCCAATAAGTATCAACTTCATTCACGGTAATAGTGAATTCAGCAGGAAATTCAGGACTGCTTTGTGTATACTCTGGTCTATTTTCTTGCAGGGAACTTTGACCAACATTGTATCCTGGTAAATCTTTTACGCCTGTACCATAGGATTCAGTAATTTCCTGTGGCAAATCATCTGATTTAGTTTCGTGATTATTTCGTTTTTCTGTCATGATAATAGCCACGTGCGGTTTTTTGATTATAGTCTTTTTACCAAAAAATTCTCTCTAACTAAAGATTTATTACTAAAGTAATAAAAAAATATATTCCCTCAGAATGAAGTGAAGTAATTTATTAAAGATTAATCTGGTTAGTGGGAATTCATTAATATTATTTAGAACTACTTTCTTGATTTAAGGTTGGATCAGGAAAAAATAAAAAGTCAGCATTTTTATTTTTCAATAATCTAATTCAACTACTGTCATCCAACCTAAGTAATAATGATGAATTTTATTTTTTGAGGTTTATCAAGAGGAGGTTAAAAAGTGGAATATACAGAATTTATTACCCATGTACAAAGCCTAGCTCAATCAAATTCTCGTGAAGAAGCAGAAGTTGCTACTCGTGCGACATTAGAAACGGTGAGAGAGCTTATTCCCAAAAATGAAGCACAAGAATTAGCTGCACAAATACCACCAGAATTAGCTGAATGTTTGCGCGGAAGAGAGGTCGAAGCTAGTCAATCTTTTCATCTACAAGAGTTTATTGAGCGTGCCAGCCAAAAAGAAAACATAGAACCAACTACAGCCGCAATGCACGTGCGGGCTGTTTTTGCAGTTTTGCAAAATGCTGTGACTCCAGAGAAATTTAAGAAATTTCATACCTATTTTTCACATGATTATGAGGAATTATTTGCCACCTAATCAACAAGTGAAATGCCAGCATAACGCTCAACAATTTGAGATGTTTTTATCAATGATTTGAGAAACAAATTTCATTTGATAAGTAACCAGGTAAAGGAAACTAATGACAAATAATAATCATCATTTTGGTAAGAAAAAAGTTGCAATTCTGATTGAGCAAGGAGTAGAAGATTTAGAATTTATAATTCCTTGTAATGGGCTAAAACAAGCGGGAATGGAGGTAGTAGTCCTGGGTTCACGGATGAATGAAAAATATAAGGGTAAACGGGGAAAACTGAGTGTACAAGCTGATGGGACAACAACAGAAGCTATAGTTGAGGAATTTGCAGCAGTTGTAATTCCTGGTGGGATGGCTCCTGATAAAATGCGGCGCAATTGTAACACAGTTTGCTTTGTGCGCGAAGCAATGAATCTAGGAAAATTAATAGCAGCAGTATGTCACGGACCACAGGTTTTAATTGAAGGTGATTTACTTAAAGGTAAACAGGTAACAGGATTTACTGCTATTCGTAAAGACATAACTAATGCAGGTGCAACTTATTTAGATGAGCCAGTAGTTGTGGATGGTAATTTGATTACATCTCGTGAACCGGGAGACTTGGCAATTTTTACAACTGCACTTTTAAATCGTTTAGGTTATGGTGGTAAAGATGCTAATTTACCTGATGAAAAAGACACAAGTGCTGAATGGTGGAAATTAGCTGATGCTTGGGGTGGTTCGACCAAGAACGAAATTGTTAAAGGTCTAAATACTGCTTTAGGTGGTGAACGTTATTCCTTAGAAGCTCTAGAAAAGTATCTAGAAAAAGAATCTGATCAGGAGGTTAAAACTCTTTTTCAGGAAATGATAATTAATAAACAGCGCCACATTCAAAAGCTGGAAACTTATCTTCATCGTTTGCATGAAAAACCGTCTTTGGCTGCAAATATTGCTAATCAATATGCCAAGGTAAAATCTGCCTTGACGGGTAGTGATGATATCTATCAAATCCGTTGTGCCTTGGGTGATGTGCAAACTGGTATTGGTGATATTAGCAATTTGTCTGCAACTTATACTGACCCAGTAGCAACGGCAATTTTTAAGGAGATTCATAACGATTTGGGTAAATATGAACAGCGATTAGTAGAACTCTATCGAGGGCGAATTGCTGCTGGTGTGAAGCCTCCTAAACCTACTTCTAGTGCTGCTGTGATTTAGGTAATTAGCAATCAGCATTCAGTTAGCTAAAACCATATTTACAAGGATACTTATGAACCATTTTTTGAAGAATCTACAACGTGTAATTTTACGTCTTCTGGTAATCTCTTTTGTAGTATTTACCTTTTTCGGTTTCCCAGTTTTTAGCTCTGGTAATGCTATGCTAGTAGCACAGGCTGATACTGTGACAACTCCAGAAGGCATTTATTACAAAGGTACTCCAGACGCAGCAGAGATGAGAAATGATCAGCAGGTAGAAAATGCTCAGAAAAGACTTAAAGACACTGCTGATCATGTTAGGGAAAAACTCAATCTTGATGAACCTATCCCTGAATCAACAAGAGAGTTTTTAGAGGATGTACGCACAAATGTTGATAAAACTGTAGAACCAATTACTGGGGGGAAACCTGGATATTATCAAGAGAATATACCGCCGGAAAGAATATTGAGAGACAAAAGATAACTATTTATTGGGGGTTAGTACATTAGGTTTAACCCCATCATGCAAATTATATCTTCAAAACACTTCAATTTTCACGCTTTTTGTAGCCTAAAATATTATGAGTGACACCAGTGTTAAAAAAGTAGATTCTGCCTATTCTCCAACAGGTCAACTTGGTCAAAAATATCTGGCATCTGGTAAAACTGTTTCGATGCGGTTGTGGGAAAATGAACAACCTGGAGAGGAAAAAGTCCCAACTCAACGGGAATATGAAACTGTTGGCTATGTAATTAATGGACAAGCAGAATTGGATATTGCCGGACAAACAATTATCCTAGAAAAAGGCAGTTCTTGGGTAGTACCAAAAGGAGCGATTCATTCTTATAGAATTCTCCAAACATTTACAGCGGTGGAAGCAACTAGTCCCCCGGCTCAAGTTCATGCAAGGGATGAAAATTAAACATAAAACCCACAGCATATAAATAGATCCCCGATTTCTCAAAGAATTCGGGGATTTGGTTTTTTGGCTTAAGTTTTATTTGAATTACTTATTTAATTTTTATTTTTGTTTTTTTGTCTCCCCTTCAGCTTAAAATTCATAAATATATCTATGAATGATTTCCTGAATGATGCTGACGTTAACGCAACTTAAACCTCCTGATATTAATGCTGTCGTTAATTTAATTCTCCCTCTTACCGCTGAAGAACGCACCCGAAGCCGTCATCGGTTTACATTGGCAGATGGAAAAGAAATATTTTTGCGTTTACCGAGAGGTACAGTTCTACATAATGGTGATATTTTAGCAGATGAAAGTCAAAGTAATTTCATTAGAATTGTTGCTAAACCTGAACCTGTTTTGACTGTGGTTGCACACACACCTTTACTGTTATTAAGAGCCGCTTATCATTTGGGTAATCGTCATGTACCTGTAGAAATTACGCCGCATTATTTACGCTTATCTCCTGATTCAGTTTTACAAACGATGTTGGAAAAATTAGGATTAGGAATTACTGAAGAAGTTGTACCTTTTTACCCAGAATTAGGAGCTTATGGAAGCCATCACTCTCACTCATAGCAATTTTTTATCTATTTTACAATTGGCTAGTCCGGCTTTACCAGTGGGAGCTTATGGCTATTCGGAAGGGTTGGAAATGCTCGTTGAAAATGGCACTATTAATAATATAAAAAGTCTAAAAGATTGGTTAGAAGCTGAGTTAAAGTATGGGTCAATTCGCATAGATGGAGCAGTGATGATTAGAGCTTTAGAAGCTGCGAGAATTGGTGATTTAGAAAATTTAAAACGATGGAATTTGTGGTTATCTGCGGTGAGAGATACAGAAGAATTACGCGCTGCTAGTTGGCAAATGGGGCGATCGCTCTTACAATTATTAAGTAAAATCACACCGGAAATTTTACCATTAGCTACCGCTGTGGGTTATCCTTGCAATTATGCGATCGCTTTTGGTATTGCTTGCGCTCATTGGCAAATTAACATTCATGCTGCACTATTAGCATATCTGCATAGTTGGACAAATAATTTAATTACCGCTGGAGTCAAACTTATTCCCCTTGGTCAAACCGCTGGACAAGAAATGTTGTTGGAGTTACAAACATTATTAAATATTACAATGTTAGAAATTCTCACCTTAGAAGATGATAATCTAGCTTGTTGTAGCTGGGGTTTATCTCTAGCTAGTATGCAGCATGAAACCCAATATACTAGGTTGTTTAGGAGTTAGAATAATTCATAATTCATAATTCATAATTCATAATTTATAACCAATCACCAATCACCAATCACCTATTGCTTATGAATGCTTTTCGAGTAGGAGTAGCAGGACCTGTAGGTTCTGGAAAAACGGCTTTGGTAGATGCTTTGTGTAAAGCATTGCGAGAAAAATATAAATTAGCAGTTGTTACCAATGATATTTACACTCAAGAAGATGCTCAATTTTTAGTACGTTCTCAAGCTTTGGAAAGCGATCGCATTTTGGGAGTAGAAACAGGAGGTTGTCCCCATACAGCTATTCGCGAAGATGCTTCCATGAATTTAGCTGCAATTGAACAATTAGAAGAGAAATTTACAGATTTAGATTTAGTCTTTTTAGAAAGTGGTGGTGATAATTTAGCTGCTACATTTAGTCCCGAATTAGTAGACTTAACTATATATGTCATAGACGTTGCTGCTGGTGATAAAATTCCCCGCAAAGGTGGTCCAGGTATCACTAAATCAGATTTATTAGTCATTAATAAAACCGACCTTGCACCCTATGTTGGCGCAGATTTAAACGTCATGGAAAGAGACGCAAAAAAAATGCGTGGTGATAAACCCTTTATTTTCACCAACTTAAAAACCAAAACTGGATTAGCGGATGTGATTCAATTCATTACCACACAAATTTGCTAATTTAAATTACCTGCTTTCAGCTATATTTAGCGGGATATGAATATGAAAATCCAAAATCTAAAATCCAAAATCAAATGACTCACCACATTTTAAAAGCTACCAAAGAAACTGTACATTTAGGTGGCTTTTCTCACTTATTAAAACCAGCAGTTTTTGTAAATTCCCATGACACAATAGACATAGAAACATACACAGGTTATTACGTTTACGACAAAGCACCACCAGAATTTCTCACTCCTGAATTTATTGATATATGTGAAAATTTAGCACCAGAAAGGAAAATAGCTACTGGACCTCATTTACTCACAGGTCCAATTTATCTCAAAGATGCAGAACCAGGGGATGTTTTAGAAGTACAATTAGAGTCAATTTCACCCAGTTTACCTGTTGGTTTTAATGCTATTCGTGAAGGTTGGGGAGCATTACCACAGCAGTTTACTGAAGCTGCATTAAGATTTATTCCCCTCGACTTAAAAAATAATTTTGCAGAATTTCCTCTAGGTTCAAATATCAAAATTCCCCTCACACCTTTTTTTGGCATTTTGGGAGTTGCTACCCCAGAAAACTCTCGTAATTCCATACCTCCCGGTGCTTATGGGGGGAATATTGATAACCGTCAATTACAAGCAGGTTCGCGTTTATTTTTACCGATATATCTTCCCGGTGCATTATTTTCTCTTGGTGATGGACATTCTGCACAAGGTGATGGGGAAGTAAATGTAACTGCTATTGAAACATCTATGAATGGCAGAATTAAACTCATACTGCGTAAAGATTTACAACTGACAATACCCATAGCAGAAACACCTACAGATTTCATCACTATGGGTTTTGCAGAAACTTTAGATGATGCTTTGGAATTGGCTTTAAAAAATATGATTTATTTTCTAGAACGTTTCACAAATTTATCACCAGAAGATGCTTATGTTTTATGTAGTTTAGCGGTGAATTTTCATATTACTCAAGTGGTTAATAGTCCCCAAAAAGGAGTACATGGAATGTTATCTAAGTCAATTTTTCCTAAGGTAAATTTTATTTAGTAAATCTATTAATTCTCATTTAATTCTCGTTCCCATACTCTGTATGGGAATGAAGTTTGGAAGGCTCTGCCTTATGATAAAGTAGAGGTAGAACCTCTTTAATAGCATTCCCAGTCGGAGACTGGGAACGAGATATTACTCTATTTGTGCCAAAAAGTTAATTTTTTTATACAATTGCTTTAAAGGTAATTGAAGGTTAATTGATGCAAGTTTTAAAATAGCCTCTTCTGTTTCATACTCTGTCAAAAGCCATTGATTTTCATTATTTTTGACATATTGCATTACATAATGTTGAGTTTGGTCAATCAAAATATATTCTTTAAATTCGGGAATTGAACGATAATAAAGAAATTTATCACCCCTATCATAGTCTTTTGTAGATTTAGATAAAACTTCGGCAATTAATAAAGGATTGGTGACAATTGTGGTATTTGTACTATAATAAACAGGCTCACCTGCTATTACCATGACATCAGGATAGGTAAATTCTCGATAACGTGGTATCCACAGTTTTACATCACCAATATAAATTTCATAGTCTAAATCATTTAATGCTAAATTCAGGCTAGTAGCTAAATTTAATGCCAGTTTATTATGGTTTGTTGTTCCACCTGTCATTGGTATAATTTCCCCATCTCTATATTCATTTTTGTAATCTGATTTTTCTTCTAGTTCTAAATATTCTTCTGGGGTATAGTAGGCTGTAACTGTTTTGATTTCTTGGATAGTAGTTTGCAGTTTCATAGGTTTATTTGTCTGCATCAGGACTGATAGGATTTAAGGATTTACAGGATTAAAATAATTCTGCTATCGAAAATTGTCTTTGTTTATCTAATTCTTGTATCCGCATTTTTTCAGCCATTACATTATGATAATATAATTTATCTTTTTCTGGTTCTATTTGTGGATCAATTTTTTCCCACAGTTCCATAAAATGACGATAACGTTTTTCTCTTAAAACTATTTCCATACAAGCTAATGTTGCTTGCACTACTTGGGGAGTACGCAATATTTCTTGCTTATTTTTCTCATTCAAATGCAATAAATGAGCAACTATTGTTAATTCTTCTTCTAATTCTAAATAGCGATTTTGTAAATTAGAAATTAAATCTGCCTTATCTATGGCAAATTCTAAACTTTGTTGCCACAAAAAGCGATGATGAGAAAGACTAAATTCTAAATTTCGCTCCTCTAATTCATCAATTATTCCCTGACGTTGTTCAGGACAATGGAGAAAAATCCGTAATAATAACGCCTCTGCTTGTTCTAATAAACTGCGTTCAGTGTTTACTAGAGATAGCTTTGGCGTTTTAGACTCCTGCTTGCGAAACCGCAACGGTGGAGTTTGCACATTAGAAGGTGCAATTTGAGTTAGTAGGTTCTCAACTCTTAGGGGTATAAGTCTAGCATCACCCAAGCTGAGTATTTCTGCACAGTAGGAAATATAGTAATTAAGAGTATCACTATTAACTATATTTTGCAAGAGTTTGACTAATTCTTTTGTAACTTTTTGAAAATCAGTGGCTTGTCTTAAATCCTTGTCTTTAATAATCTCCGCAATCTGCCAATTTAACCACAGTGGTGCATCTGCTAATAGTTGCTGATAATCTGCTGCTGTATGACTATGCAAGTATTCATCTGCATCTTTACCGTCGGGGATGTTGAGAATTTTCAACTGCACTTCGCCTTTATATGCTAATGTCGCTATTTCACCAATTGCTCTTTCTGCGGCGTTATTTCCAGCCTTATCTGCATCAAAATTGAGAACTAATTGTTTTGAATCTGAATATCGCAATAATAGCCGCACTTGTTCTATACTTAATGCTGTACCCAAGGAAGCAACGGCGTTATTAATTCCTGCTGCATGGAGAGCGATCGCATCAAAATATCCCTCTACAACTACGGCTTGATCTAATTTAGAAATCCCATCTTTAGCTTCATCTAAAGCGAATAAGGTTTTACCTTTACTAAATAATTCTGTTTCTGGAGAATTTAAATATTTTGGTTGTTCTTCTGTTAAAGTTCTCCCACCAAAAGCAATAACTCTTCCTTGAATATCGCGGATAGGAATCATTAACCTATCTCGAAATACATCATAATAACCGCCCCCTTCTTTTCTGGGTTTAATTAAACCGGCTTTTTCTACCAACTGTACTGGATAATGTTTATCTTCCACCAAATAACGATGCAAAGTTTCCCACCCAGAAGGAGCATAACCTAAGCCAAATTGTTGAATTGTTTCTATTTTTAATTGACGATTTTCCTGTAAATATTGCATCGCTTTTTGACCCAAATTTTGCCTTAAAGCGTGTTGATAAAATTGGGCTGTAGATGCTAAAATTTCATATAATTGCTCACGTAAAGATATCTGACGTTGTAATTCTTGTCTTTGTTCAGGTGCTAAGGTTTTTACAGGAACTTGATAACGTTTTGCTAAATCTAAAACAACTTCCGTAAACTGGCGTTTACTCAAATCCATGACAAACTTAATAGCATTACCTCCAGCTTGACAACCGAAGCAATAATACATTTGCTTGGCGGGACTAACTGTAAAACTGGGGCTTTTTTCATCATGAAAAGGGCATAAACCGACAAAATCTTTGCCCCGTCTACGTAAAACTACGTACTCCGAGACTACATCAACAATATCAGCCCGGTGTTTAACTTCTTCTATTGTATCTGGATGTAAACGGGGAATTTGCATTTTTTATGTAATGGGTAATTGGTGATACAATTTTGGATTTTGGATTTTGGATTGTATTTCATGAACTCCAATCTAAAATCTAAAATTATTCTGACTCCTGACTCCTGTACAGACGTTCCGGCGGAACGTCTGTACTGACTCCTGACTCCTGCCTTATTATAATTCTTGTTCCCAGGCACAGAATAATCGCTAAAATTGCATCATGCTGGAGCTTAACAACGGGAATAATCAAAATGGGACGTATTTTTATTTCAGCCGCACATGGAGGTAGGGAAGCAGGTGGAATTGATCCTGGTGCGATCGCAGGTGGTACAACTGAAGCCAGAGAAATGATTTTGTTACGGGATTTGATTGTAACAGAACTCAGAGCGCGTAGTGTTGAAGTTTTAGCCGTTCCTGATGATTTAAGTGCTGCCCAAACTATTACCTGGATTAATTCTCGCGGTCGTTCCACAGATGTTGCGGTGGAAATTCAAGCTGATGCTGCTGGTAGTCCTACTGTTAGAGGTGCTAGTGTTTACTACATTGGCAACAATGATCAACGCCAGCAAAATGCAGAAATATTACTGATGGGATTATTGCGCCGTGTGCCTCAATTGCCTAATCGCGGAGCCAAGCCAGATACAGATAGTGGCTTAGGTAGTTTGCAATTTTGCCGCCGAACAACACTTCCAGCTTTAGTAATGCAAGTAGGTTTTCTCAGCAGTCCAGATGATCGTAATTTATTACAAACTCGTCGCCGTGATTTTGCTTTAGGAATTGTGGATGGATTAATAGCTTGGAGTCGAGCAGTTGATCCTAGTCCGGGAACTCCTATAGACCCAAATTATCCACCAATTAATATTAACATCAATGGCCAAAATTATCCAGAGCAAGGAGTATTAATTAATGGTAATTCTTATATTCCCATTGATTTAGTAGATCGGTTGCGGATTGATTTATCAAAATCTCCTAATATTAATCGTGTTACCTATCGGCGTGTAGTTTACATTAAAGCTATCGAACTGCGAGATTTTAATATTTCTATTGCCTGGGATAGCGCCACTAAAACTCTTCAACTCCGCTCAATTTTAACCATTTGTCCTGGACAGATTGAACAAATTATTTCTAATGGTAATACCACAGAAGTACAGCTACAACTATTTTTGAGAAATAACAATGAAACCGCTCTGGTGCAGTTTCCTGATCTTCCCAAACTTTATCGAGAAGAAGCAACTATTGAAGGGGTAAATCATGATATTGCCTTTTGTCAAATGTGTTTAGAAACTGGATTTTTGCGTTTTGGTAGTGATGTTAAACCGCAACAAAATAACTTTGCAGGTTTAGGAGCAATAGGTGGTGGATCACAAGCAGCATCTTTTCCTAGTGCGAGAATTGGTGTGAGAGCGCATATCCAACATTTAAAAGCCTATGCCAGTTTAGAACCATTGGTACAACAAGAAGTAGATCCTCGGTTTAGATTTGTTACCAGAGGTGTCGCTCCTTCGGTTGATCAACTATCAGGAAGATGGTCAGCCGATTTAGATTATGGCACTAAAATTAAAGCCATGTTTAAAAGACTTTATGAATCAGCGAAATTGATTTGATTCCAATTCTATGTGAGGTTGCGCCAAATAAATTTGGTAGAGACGTGGAAGCCTTCCACGTCTCTTAAACGGAAAAATAAAGCGCATCGTTATCCAGAAATGGGATGAGAAAGCACATACCTGACTTCTGTGATAAATCTTCTCATTGATTAACATCAATTATCTTAGAAGTCGGGGATATTTAGAGAACATCAAACATCTCT
This sequence comes from Nostocales cyanobacterium, assembly GCA_004293145.1. Classification (GTDB taxonomy): domain Bacteria; phylum Cyanobacteriota; class Cyanobacteriia; order Cyanobacteriales; family Nostocaceae; genus RDYJ01. The sequence goes on from RDYJ01000024.1 coordinate 17,367, forward strand.
ACAACCAAAATTTATAAATTCCCTAAACTTTCAGAGCTTTTTCTGCTTGGAAATGTAATAACAAACCATATTCCAAACCTTCAACAACAGCTTGATAGGAAGCCTCCAAAATATTCGCAGAAACGCCGACAGTCGTCCAACGTTGTTGACCATTACCCGATTCCACCAAAGCGCGGGTTTTAGCAGAAGTACCTGTATGTCCGTTGAGAATTCTGACCTTATAATCAGTCAATTCAAAATCAGCAATGTGGGGGTAGAAATTCATCAAAGCTTTACGTAAAGCAGCATCTAAAGCGGCTACTGGACCATTACCTTCCGCAGCTTCAAGGATGTTATTACCATTAACATCAACTTTAATTGTAGCTAAAGAATTAGTAGTTTCTTTGCCCTCAACTAAATCACAATGGACTTGAAAACCTTTAACTTCAAAAAATTGTTGTCTCAGCCCCAAAGCCTCATACATCAACAATGCAAAACTAGCTTCTGCGGCCTCAAATTGATAACCGGCGCTCTCCAATTCTTTCATGCGTTGGAGAATTTGTCTGGCTTGGGGATCATGTTTATTTAATTCCATACCCAAAGTTCGGGCTTTAGCTAACACATTACTTAAACCAGACTGTTCAGAAATGACAATGCGACGGCGGTTTCCTACTTGTTCCGGTTGGATATGTTCATAGGTTAAAGGATTGCGTTCCACCGCAGAGACATGGATACCACCTTTATGAGCAAAAGCCGAAAGTCCAACATAAGGTGCGTGTTCATCCGGTGAGAGATTAACAACTTCACTGACAAAGCGACTTGCTTCTGTAAGTTGACTTAGCTGGTGTTCACCGATACAGCTATAACCAAGCTTTAACTGTAAATTGGGAATCAGAGAACACAGGTTAGCATTACCGCAGCGTTCACCATAACCATTAATTGTACCCTGAACCATCTTTGCGCCAGCCATCACTGCTGCTAGAGCATTAGCCACCGCCATCTCTGAATCATTATGAGTATGAATTCCGATTTGGGGAATTGCTCCCCAGTCTCCAGTCACCTTGACAACATCTTTAACAATTTGCGTAACTTCATGGGGTAAAGTTCCGCCATTAGTATCACATAAAACCAACCATTCAGCCCCTGATTTTGCCGCTGCTTTTATTGTCTGTAAAGCATAATCAGGATTTTGCTTATAGCCATCAAACCAATGTTCAGCATCATAAATCACACGCCGTCCTTGAGAACGTAAATACTCAATGGTATCGCGGATCATGGCTAAATTTTCATCTACACTGGTCTTGAGTCCTTCAATCACGTGCAGATCCCAGGATTTACCGAAAATTGTCACCCAGCGCGTACCTGCTGCTAAAATCGCTTGTAACATGGGTTCATCTGCGGCCGTGACATTAGGGCGACGCGTGGAACAAAAAGGAACAATTTCCGCTTGTTTGAGCGGATTTCCTTGGAGTTGCCAGAAAAATTGAACATCTTTAGGATTTGCCCCTGGCCAACCACCTTCAATAAAAGGTACACCTAATTGATCTAGTCGGTGAGCAATGCGTAATTTATCTTCTATAGACACTGATAATCCTTCCCGCTGAGTTCCGTCGCGGAGAGTAGTGTCATAGAGCCAAAGTTGATTTGTGGGAGTTTTGGTCATAAAACTGAGACCTGAGAGACAACTTTGTGGCGATGTGCCAATATACAACCAAAAGTTAGTTTGGTATTCTAAATATGCCCCAGGTAGTAGCTCAAGGTAAATTAATTGAGTGTGAAAGGCAAGCCAATTTAAGACAGGTGCTGGTAGATAATGGTGTTGACCTCCATAACGGTAGTTCTAAGGTAATAAATTGTCGAGGACTTGGCAGTTGTGGTACTTGTGCGGTTAAGGTAGAAGGCGAAATGTCCGCAGCGAATTGGCGTGATCGAACGCGGCGTTCGCTTCCTCCCCATTCTCCTACATCAGAGTTGCGTTTAGCTTGTCAAACTCAGGTTTTAGGTAATGTGAAAGTAACAAAATTTGATGGATTTTGGGGTCAAGGTTCTCAAATAGTTTGGACACCAGAAGGTTAAAAAGGAGAAAAAATAAGATGGGTAGATGGACACCCTTGATTTTGATGGCTGGAGGCGTGGCAATTTTGCTAGGTACGTTACTTGGGATTAACTTTCCGATGGGTGGACAACAAACAGCTAATGTTCCTCCTGGAAGGCGAGCTTCCAGTGTCCTCCCAGCTAATATTAATGTTAATAGCACCGCTACCAGGGATGATGCTGAAGCGGCTACCAGAAATAATTCGGAAACTGCTAATTTCAATAATTCTGAAACCGCTAACACAAACAACTCTCAAACTACCAACCGGAATGATTTGGCAGATGATAATCGCCGCACCAGTGTCGCTCAAAATAATGCTTCAACTGAGCCAGTAGGAACTGCTGATAGTACACAAAATACAAATACTACTGATACTTCTACTTCCGTCACAGATACTAGCTCAAGTTCAAGTAATAGCAATCAAGATAAAGAGCCTATTCGCGCTTTGTGGTAGTTAGAGACTCTTTACTGGGGACTGGGAAGAATTTACCAATTACCAATTAGTAATCACCAATTAACAGCCCTGATAGGTTATTAGTTATGTACTAACTAATGACTCATGACTATTGACTAATGACTAGCGACGTTTTAATTATCGGTGGTGGCATTATCGGGCTGGCTTGTGCTGTAGAACTAAAATTACGTTGTGCAAATGTTACCGTGCTTTGCCGTGATTTTACCGCCGCCGCCAGCCACGCCGCCGCAGGAATGTTAGCTCCTGATGCGGAAAATATCGCCAATACAGCTATGCTGTCTTTGTGTTGGCGATCTCGTGCTTTATATCCCGACTGGACACGCAAATTAGAAGAATTAACAGGTTTAAAGGCAGGTTATTGGCCTTGTGGCATCCTCGCCCCAGTATATGAAAAAGCAGGGGAGCAGGGGAGCAGGGGAGCAGGGGAGAAAGAAGAATTTATTTCCAGTCCCCAGTCTCCAAGTTTTTGGTTAGAGAAAAATGCTATTCACGAATATCAGCCAGGTTTGGGTGCAGATGTAATTGGCGGTTGGTGGTATCCTGAAGATGGGCAAGTTGATAATCAGGCTGTGGTTAAAGTTTTGCGGACTGCGGCTGAATCTTTGGGTGTTGAATTCAAGGATGGGGTGACGGTAGAAGCGATCGCTCAACAACAAGGACAAGTTATAGGTGTCCACACTAACACAGGCTTGCTTCGCGCTGACCATTATCTTTTAACCACTGGTGCTTGGGCAAATCAATTATTACCTTTACCAGTGCGTCCGCGCAAAGGGCAAATGCTGCGTTTGCGAGTACCAGAATTTGTGACAGAGTTACCTTTGACGCGGGTTTTATTTGGTGAAAATATTTACATTGTCCCCCGGCGTAATCGTTCTATTATTTTAGGGGCAACCAGTGAAGATGTGGGTTTTACTCCCGATAACACACCAGCAGGAATTCAAAGTTTACTCCAAGGTGCAACTCGTCTTTTTCCCCAATTAGCAGATTATCCCATCCAAGAAATGTGGTGGGGTTTTCGCCCTGCTACCCCCGATGAATTACCGATTTTAGGCGATAGTCACTGTAAAAATTTAACGTTGGCTACTGGTCATCATCGCAATGGGATTTTGCTTGCACCAGTCACAGCCGTGTTAATTGCTGATTTGATTTTGTCACAAAAAACAGATCCTCTTTTAACTAATTTCCATTATTCACGCTTTCAGAATACACCCTTTCAAACTCAGTCATCTACGACAACATCCATGCTTACTCATCCTGCTAATTTCACTAACGGACATAGTAAAAATTTATCTCTCCAATCTACGGAATTTAACCTGCAAGATTCAGGATTAATTATTGCTGGTAAGACCTTTCACTCTCGCTTGATGACGGGAACGGGGAAGTATCGCAGTATTGAAGAAATGCAGAACAGCGTCGTTGCTAGTGGTTGTCAAATTGTCACGGTAGCTGTACGACGGGTACAAACTAATGCACCGGGACATGAAGGTTTAGCAGAAGCCTTAGATTGGGGTAAAATCTGGATGTTGCCTAATACGGCTGGCTGTCAAACTGCGGAAGAAGCAATTCGGGTGGCACGTTTAGGACGGGAAATGGCCAAGTTATTGGGACAGGAAGATAATAATTTTGTCAAGTTAGAAGTTATACCTGATGCTAAATATTTACTTCCAGATCCCATTGGCACTTTGCAAGCTGCGGAACAGTTGGTAAAAGAAGGTTTTGCAGTTTTACCTTATATTAATGCTGATCCCATGTTAGCCAAGCGGTTAGAAGATGTTGGTTGTGCAACAGTGATGCCTTTAGCAGCGCCCATAGGTTCAGGACAAGGGCTGAAAACTACTGCCAATATTCAGATTATTATTGAAAATGCCAAGATACCTGTGGTGGTAGATGCTGGTATTGGTGCGCCTTCGGAAGCTGCACAAGCGATGGAATTGGGTGCGGATGCGTTGTTAATTAATAGTGCGATCGCTCTGGCTGAAAATGCACCTGCAATGGCTTATGCGATGGGCTTAGCAACTGTAGCGGGTCGTATGGCTTATTTGGCGGGTAGGATGCCGATGAAAGACTATGCTAGTGCTAGTTCTCCTTTGACTGGAACAATTACGGGCTAATTTTGTTGTCCTCAGATCCCCGACTCTTGAAGAAGTTGGGGATCTAAATTTTGTCTTTTTTATGTCTACCAAAAGTAAAATTAATTTTATAAATAAATCTCTCCTTTGATACATGAAAAAAACTTTTAATATCCCCAATAATAAAAGTAAGTATATTTTCATCATTTATAAACCATTATTATGGATAATCTTATTACCTATAACAACGATAAAGGACTCCTGGCTTATATTCAATTTCTTGCATCAAGAGCATTAAGAACCCAATATGATGGAACTGACCCAGTATTTGATTTTGAAGATGCACTTGATCAAACAGAAATAGCACATTTAACTGTAGATGAACTGAAAAAAAATCCCGAAATTAACGCTTTATTTACAGAACGTTGGCTACCTGCACCTATAAATTTAGAGGAATTAAGCAAACTTCCAGAAGGAACTTTAGGTCATATTTATGCTCAGGAAATGAAAGCTAGAGGCTTTGATCCTAACTTCTATAAAAAAGTTCCTGTTGTTGATGATATTTCTTATTTAAAGATGCTTTGGAGAACTACCCATGATATTTATCATGTAGTCGCTGGGTTTGATACTGATGTGATCGGTGAATTAGGTTTACAAGCTTTTGTCTTAGCACAAAATCCTATTCCTATCAGCATCATGCTGGTAAGTTTTGGCATGGTTTTGATTAGTCTTTATCAACCTACTAAATTCAAACCTTTAATGATGGAAATATCTCGTGGTTACTCTCTAGGTTCTCATACTCCGGTTAAATTGATATCGAAAAAATGGGATCAGTTTTGGAATGTTCCCATTAGCGAAATTCGCGCTCAATTACAAATGAATTCTCTTCCTGAATTAGCAGTAAGGTAAGGATAAAATTAGGTAATCACATCTTTCACCATCTTTAATTAAACAACCATCAACCTTACTCTTACAAATCTCTTTACCGTTATCATTGGTGACTCTATATTCTTGTTTATTTCCTGAATATTTGACAACTAAGGTTTTTCTAGGATCACAAAATTTCTTACATTCACTTTTTCTAAAAAAATCGTTTTTAAGAGATTTAAATAAGTACCCAGGCAAAATTAATTGCACATAGTTATTGAAGAAAAAATCTCTGTAAACCATACCTGTTCCCTCTTCCCTGTTCCCTCTCCTAACTATGAAATTTATTTTGCACGACTACTTATAAAAATTGTCTTACTAATTGTACTTTTACCACTTGCTTGGGGACCAATTAACAGCATTACATCTGTTACATCAGCCTCAAAGTTTTTTACTGGTCTAAAATTTTCTATAGATATTCTTTGCATAATTTTGAGATTTCAATTTTCATTATAAGAATAGATCAATATTAATATTATAGCAAAAGTATAAGGTCATAATTAAGGTTGTGGATGAATATTTTAGATAATGGTTAATTTGTCAAGAGTTAGCACTGCATTATTAATATAAATAAATATGATTTAATGTAAAGATTTATATATTTTTGTGAAAATAAAACTCTAATAAATGTAACATTAAATAAAAGAAAATAACAAGGAATCACTTAATGCCATATACCAACGAAGAAGGCGGTCTTCTCAACAATTTTGCCCGCGAACCAAAGGTTTATCAAGCTGAACCTCCAACGAATGGACAAAAGCGTACTTATGTAATTTTAGGAATTGCTGCTGCGCTTTTAGTGAGTGGTGTGATTTATGTAGCCTTCGCCGTATCTAATGTTAGTTAAAAACAAAGCATTGTAATAAAACTTAATCTTTCAGATTCTCAGGTTCTAATCTTAGGAGGAGCCTGATTTTTTTATTTTTTGCTAAAATTAAAGAGGATTTAAGTATAATTAAATGCTTATATCCTGGTAAATCCTGGAAAAATCGATTCATCCTGAACAAAATATATTTAATTGAAAATCAGAATAAGGAGATTTTTCAGTCAGGATATTATATTGTATTTCGGCTTCTTTGGCCACTATGAGCGTGAATGAAACTTTAACTACAGATATTTTTACTTTGAATCGGCAAGTATATCAACGCCTGAAATTTGCCTTGAGTATCGGTTTGCGGCGACAGATATTTTTTGCAGTATGTGATGACTTACACTTAAGAAATCAAGTAGCTACCCGGTTGCATTCTACCCTGGCTTATCCAGTGGGACAAGTGTTATATCACCCAGCGGAGACAGGAGGAATTAGCACTCCAGCCTATCCCCGTTTAGTTACATTACGCTTGAATTTAAATGATCCTAATCCGATAGCTCAGATTAATCAATGGTTATCTAATTATCCCCCACCCGTTGTTGGTGAGTCAAAAGACACACCTGGTCGTCCTTTACCGATACCAGCATTTCAAATTGTAGGTGTGGAACTGCTCACCAAACAATCAGTAGCGGTACAGCGTTTATTTCTGCACTATCTTCGGTTAAGCGAACAGTATTTTTCCACCCAAGAAACTACACCCTTCCTCGAATCTAGCCTACTGTTTTGGGTTCCGCGGCCTTGGTTGTATGCTATCCAGCAATCAGCACCAAAATTTTGGCAATGTCGGACCGGTATATTTATCTTCTCTGGAGAACCGACACCAACAGTTGGAAATCGAGATTATCCAGAAAATATCTCTAGTTTGCGAAGTGTTGATTTAGGAAATCTGGAGACATCAATTCTCGATGAATCAATTACTTCAGAAGAACTTATAGACAAGACAGTTGAAGATTTTAGTTTTACTGAAGATGATGATTTTCTGAAACAAACTTCTGAAAATATCGCAACTGAATCAGAACTATCATCTAGGAAATCGACAAGGAATGATGTCATCCCTAAACTCTCATCTTTTTTGCATATTAGTGATGAGCTAATGTCGCTAATCAAAGCAACATTAAATAAAAATATGTCCGAAGATGCAGAAGAGAACTTAGAAATAAAACAACTTCTTTGGGAAATTGAACAATTAAAAATTCAACAAGCTGCTGGGGAAGAAATTGCAGCAGCTTATCACAATTTAGGAAATTTATATCGCTTCCATATTGAACAAGGACAGTCAAGTTTAGAACACTTGATGGTTGCCATTATTGCCTATCAGGAATCCATTAGCTATGATGATACTTCCCCACAACTTCCAGATACTTTAAATGATTTGGGTACTCTTTACTGGATGCTGCACCGCACACCGGGAAATAGTGAGGAAGCAAGAACTTACATAGAGCAGGGAATAGAATTTTATCAGTTAGCAATCAAACTAATTTCACCAGATAGTCAATCAGAAATTTATGCGCGTGTGCAGAATAATTTAGCGACAGCTTATGGTGATTTAGCAAGGTTTTCTCACCCTGTAGAAAATTGGCAGGAAGCCGTTAACGCTTACAATGAAGCACTGCGCTATCGGACAGAAGAAATTGATCCCTTAAAATATGCTGCTTGTCAAAATAATTTGGGGACTGCATACTGGCATCTAGGACAATATAGCCAACCTGTAGAACATCTCAAACAAGCAATTGTAGCTTATAATTTAGCACTTGCTTACTATAAACCCAAAGAAGAACCGATCAAATATGGGATGATTCAAAATAATATTGGCACAGCTTATTGGAATTTATCTCAATATGAAACACCATTAGAAAACTTACAATTAGCTGTTGATTTATATCGGGAAGCTCTCAAATATCGGACACCAAATAATATTCCTGCTGCTTGTGCTGCTACTCGTAATAATTTGGGAACTGCTTATTGGCACATAGCTAATTTACCACAAGTTACTAAAGATATTCGCCAAAATTTCCTCCAATTATGTATCAAAACTTATGAAGAAACTGTGAATATAGCTAATTCATTAAATCGGACAAATTTAAGTTTTGATGTTTTAGCAACACAGAATAATTTGGCTTTAGCTCATTATCAATTAGTTACAGACCCATCTTTCAAGGGTGATAAAAAAATACTTTCTCAGCATTTAGAGGCATCTTTAAATAATCATGTACAAGCATTCGCTGGCTTGGTTAAAAATACAGAAGCTTATCACACAACTTTTAGCCACATAGTCAAAATTATTCGCACTTTTCATCATGAATTAGGTATTCAAGGACAAAATCTGGCTTTATCCAAAGTTCCAGGTCATTTGATTCCAGACATTTTACCTAAGTTATAGGGAGTTATAGGGGATTGGGGACTGGGTAGTTATACCATTTCTGGATAAAGATGCGCTTTATTTTTCCGCTTAAGAGACGTGGAAGCCGGAACGTCTCTACCAAATTTATTTGGCGCAACCTCACATAGAATTGGTCTTAGTGATTGATAATTAGGAATTACCTGCCCTCACAGATAGGATAACTATTCCAATGGACTTGATCTAAAATAGTTTTCTATTACCCAATACCTGTTCCCTGTTGAATTACTACCCCAGACCTATGAGAGAAATATTCCTAGAGGTTCGCAATCTACAAGTTGAATTTTCCGGTGATGGCAGTCAGCTTAAAGCTGTGGATGATATCAGCTTCAATTTACGTCGGGGTGAGACTCTAGGGATAGTCGGAGAGTCTGGAAGTGGTAAATCGGTTACAGCCCTTGCGATTATGGGCTTGTTGCAATATCCCGGTAAGGTGAGTGGGGGAGAAATTTGCTTTCGTACCCAGGAAAATGCTAAACCTATCGATTTATTGGCTTTACCTGCTGAAGAAATGCAGCTTTACCGAGGTGGAGATATCGCCATGATTTTTCAAGAACCGATGAGTTCACTCAACCCGGTTTATAACATTGGTTTTCAGATGACGGAAGCAATTATGCGGCATCAAAATGTCAGTATAACTGAAGCCAAAAGAATGGCGATTGCAGGTTTGCAAGAAGTGAAACTTTTACCTAGCGATGAAAAAATTCAACAGCGATATCTCGATAATTGGCAACAAACAAATATTAAAATACCTGTACCTACTGATTTTCAATTAGCGCAGTTAGTGAAGGAAGAAAAAACAGAAATTCTGGAACGGTTTCCCCATGAACTTTCTGGAGGTCAGTTACAAAGGGTAATGATTGCAATGGCAATTTCCTGTAATCCCTCACTATTAATTGCTGATGAACCAACCACCGCTTTAGATGTAACTGTACAAGCAACAATTATTGAATTGATGCGGGAACTTCAAGAAAGTCGTGACATGGGCATGATTTTTATCAGTCATGATTTGGGGTTAATTTCCGAAATTGCTGACCAAGTAGCGGTAATGTACAAAGGTAAAATTGTTGAATATGGTACAGCATCACAAATTTTTAGTTATCCCCAACATCCTTATACTAAAGGTTTGGTGGCTTGTCGTCCTAGTCTTAACCGTCGTCCCCAAAAATTGCTGACTGTTTCTGATTACATGACTGCGGAAAAAAATGAATTGGGACAAGTGGTAATTCAAGCTAAAGAACCAGCAGCACCTACAGAAATTACTAGAGAAGAAATTAACACAAGATTGGAAAAATTAACCCAAGAAGCACCACTTTTACAAATTGATAATCTCAAAGTTGGGTTTCCAATTCGCGGGGTATTTGGTGGGACAAAACGTTATCATATAGCAGTAAATGGGGTTTCTTTTGATGTCTATCCAGGGGAAACGTTGGGATTGGTAGGAGAATCAGGTTGTGGGAAAACTACTTTGGGTAGAACTTTACTCAGACTAATTCAACCGATGGGTGGTAAAATTATTTTCAATGGGCAAAATATCACAACTCTCAAAGGAGAACCGCTACAGAAATTAAGAAGAGAAATGCAAATTGTTTTCCAAAATCCCTTTAGTTCTCTTGACCCAAGAATGAAAATTGGGGCAGCAGTGATGGAACCATTATTAATTCATGCTGTGGGCAAAACAAAACAACAACGAAGAGAAAGAGCCGTAGAACTTTTAGAAAGAGTGGGATTGAGTGCTGATGATATGAAACGCTACCCTCATCAGTTTTCTGGTGGTCAACGTCAACGGGTTTGTATTGCGCGTTCTTTGGCTTTAAATCCTAAGTTTATTATTTGTGATGAGTCGGTTTCCGCTTTGGATGTTTCGGTACAAGCTCAAGTTTTGAATTTGTTAAAAGAATTGCAACAAGATTTCAATTTGACTTATATTTTCATCTCCCATGATTTAAGTGTGGTTAAATTTATGAGCGATCGCATTTTGGTCATGAATCAAGGTAAAATTGTCGAATCAGGTACTTCTGAAAGCATTTATCATCAACCAAAAGAAGAATATACACAAAAATTAATCGCTGCTGTTCCTACAGGCAGTCCTGAACGGATGAAAAACCGCAATCTCAATTAAATCAAAAGTCAGGAGTCAGAAGTCAGAATAATAGTTTAGTGAACTCCAAAAAATAAATTATCCAATTTCTGTAATCAAAACTACTTTTCCTCCTCCCGCTCCTCGCTCCCTTGCTGTCTTAATGATAAGTCTTTAACCTGACACGATATTAAGGGGGGTTATGGGGATATCTGAATGTTCAGTTTTTTAAATATCGATTTTGAGAAAAAAGATAATTGCTCACATTTTCGCAATAAGTAGCCCATATTCTCAAGATTATTGACAATATTCTCAATAATTTAATGAATTTAGGTTTTTTCAGCGATTGATATTGACACAACTATTTTTTCTGGTATTATACCTATATAATCTAAAAGTCCTTTTATAATTTTTTTTGTAAATACTTTTCCACTCTTGCTGTCACAGGATTTTATGACTGTAAAACCCCTAAACTAATATTTAATTTCGCAACACAGACTAAAAGACGCAAAGTTCAGATATTAAAAGCTAATTAAGGTGAAAAAAGCGGTTTGAATGTACTTGGCAACAAATCATCTTGTTTATTCATTGGCATTTCAGTTTCAAGAGAAAAATCTCGATAATTTGATTCTAAATCAAGTAAAATTCAGAGTTAAGACGACGAAAAATAGGTCAAATTGTGATTGAAGCTACAAAAAATTGATAAAATATTTACCTAAAACAGTGTTTCCAGCCTCGGTTTTTCACCTAGACAATGGTTTGACATTTATTCATCAGGAGATACCTGCTACCCCTGTAGTAGTGTCAGATGTTTGGGTTCGTGCTGGAGCAACCTTAGAGCCAGAACCTTGGTTTGGGATGGCGCACTTTTTAGAACACATGATTTTTAAAGGTACAGCCAACTTAGCGCCTGGGGAATTTGATTATAAAATTGAAAAAATGGGTGGCGTGAGTAATGCCGCGACGAGCCATGATTATGCTCATTATTCTTTAATTACAGCTACCCCTTATTTAGCAGATACCTTACCTCATTTAGGGGAACTTTTGCTGAATGCGGCCATTCCCGAAGATGAGTTTATGCGGGAAAGAGATGTCGTATTAGAGGAAATTCGTTCTACTGCGGATGATCCTGATGCGATAGGATTTTCATTGCTGTTGAAAAATGTCTATCAAAACCACCCTTACGGGCGTTGTGTCTTGGGTACTGAACAACAATTAATGCAGCATTCACCAGAAGCGATGCGTTGTTTTCATCGTTCCCATTACCAACCAGAAAATATGACAGTGGTAGTTGTGGGGGGAGTAGAACAGGAAACAGCTTGGGATCTGGTGAATAGAACATTTACAGATTTTAGCAATCGCTCTGATTGTCCTGTATCCAAAAAAACGACACCAACGGTAATTACAGGCATTCATCGCCGAGAAGTAATTTTACCACGTCTGGAGCAAGCAAGGTTAATGATGGCGTGGATAGCACCAGGAGTAGACAAACTGAGAGACACTCATGGCTTAGATTTGCTAACGGTGTTATTAGGACAAGGAAGGACTTCCCGCTTAGTACATGATTTACGAGAAGAGAAACAACTAGTCCAGACAATTTGTAGCAACTTCTCCCTCCAACGGGAATCAAGTTTATTGACAATTACCGCTTGGTTAGAACCAGAATATCTGGAGCGAGTCGAGAGTTTAATTCAAGACCATTTACATAACTTGCAAACTATAGGTATTAGCGAGCAAGAACTCAACCGCACGTGCAGGTCACTATGTAATGAATATGCCTTTGCCACAGAAACACCAAATCAGTTAACATCCCTATATGGTTACTATAATACCATTGCCCAGGCTGAATTAGCCGTTGCCTATCCTCAGCAAATTCAGTCCTTTGATACTCAAGAACTGCAAAAATTAGCTCAAAATTATCTTTCACCGCAAAATTACGCAGTTACTATTCTCAAACCATATTAGTCATAGGGAACTCTTAACAGGGAACTCTTAACAGGGAACTCTTAACAGGGAACAGAAAAATTAAAAATATCCTGACTCCTGTACAGACGTTTCACCGGAACGTCTCCACTGACTCCTGTACAGACGTTCCGCCTTCCACGTCTCGACTGACTCCTTTAATCATTAACCTATTGAGTAAGAATGAATGCAAAATATAAATAATTCTAAGTCTTCTATCCAGCGTACTGTATTAGCAAATGGCATTGTTTTATTAGTAGCAGAAAACCCAGCAGCAGATATTATTGCGGGACGAATTTTTATCCGTGCTGGTAGCTGTTATGAAAACCGAGAACAAGCAGGTTTAGCACATTTGTTATCAGCAGTGATGACAAAAGGTTGTGATGGTTTATCTAGCTTAGAAATTGCTGAAAAAGTCGAGTCTGTGGGAGCAAGTTTAAGTATCGATGCGGGTACTGATTATTTTTTGCTGTCTTTGAAAACAGTAACTGCTGATTTTGTGGAAATTTTAGCACTGTCGGGGTTGTTATTGCGATCGCCAACATTTCCCAAAAACCAAATAGAACTAGAAAAGCGGTTAGCACTACAAGATATCCGTTCCCAAAAAGAGCAACCCTTTAACCTAGCTTTTGAACAAATGCGACAAGCCATGTACCAAGAACATCCATACTCGATGTCAGTTTTAGGTACAGAAACCACAATTAGCAGCATTACTCGTACAGACTTAGCCGAATTTCACCAAACTCATTTTCGTCCAGATAACGTAGTCATTAGCATTGCTGGACGCATCACAGCAGAAGCAGCAATAGAGTTAGTCTCAGAAGTGTTTGGTGATTGGCTGCCACCAGATCAACCACGGCATATACTAGATTTACCGCCAATTTCGGTAACACCAAAATCTTGCCTCAAACCCTTAAATACACAGCAATCAATTGTGATGTTGGGTTATATGGGTCCATCAGTCAGCGCCCCTGGATACGCCGCCCTCAAATTGTTATCCACATACTTGGGAAATGGGCTTTCTAGCCGCCTGTTTGTGGAATTACGAGAAAAACGAGGTTTAGCCTACGAAGTCTCTGCTATTTACTCTACTAGGCTATTTCCTGCCTCATTTATAGTTTATATGGGTACAGCACCGGAGAATACCAGTATCGCTCTACAAGGACTACGCCAAGAAGTAGAACGACTCTGTACGACTGAACTATCTGCGGATGAACTGCAAACAGCTAAGAATAAAATCCTGGGACAGTATGCCTTGGGTAAGCAAACTAACGGACAAATTGCCCAAATATATGGATGGTATGAAATTTTAGGCTTAGGAATTGAATTTGATCAGGAATTTACCGAACTGATTAACAAAGTCAGTCCTAAATTAGCAATGATAGCAGCTAATCGGTATTTACAGGAACCTTATCTGTCCTTAGTTGGTCAAGAGGAAGCAATTACATCAGTTATCAGTTAACAGGCATCAGTTATCAGTTTTATCTGTTCAAATTTAAGATGAGCATAACAATATCCCCAGTAAATTATATGAAAAGCCACGTAAAAACAAGTATTTGCCACTACTTTAGGACAAAATATTCCTATTACTTGCTTTTATTCTCCGCTATGCCTGTACTGATTGCCACCTCTGCTATGGCATCAGTCGCAGCGCCTGTAAATATTATTGCCCAAATCAACACCGTAGGCAACATCAACCGTCCCACCTTACAAATTGGTAGCCAAGGTGAACGAGTTGCGGAACTGCAAGCAGCACTCAAACTTTTAGGCTTTTACACAGGTGCAGTTGATGGCATTTATCAAGAAGGCACAGCCAGGGCTGTTTCCCGATTTAAACAAGCTGCTGGCTTAAACTCAAATGGTGTGGTAGATGTAATTACTTGGCAAACACTTTTCCCTAATGTATCAACCGTTGCCACCAATACTACTACATCCGGTACATCTGGTATGCAACCCACCAGAAGCAATAGCCTGACTGTTCCCACTCAAACTAATAGAAACACTAGGGTTAACAACACAGTTGTCCCAAAACCAACAACAATTTCCCCAAATAAACCCAATACAAGCTTTCAGCCGACTCCCCTTAATCAACAAACTCCTAACATCCAATATACTCCAGCCGGATGGCCTATTTTGCGTTTAGGCAACCGTGGCTCAGAAGTAATTAAGTTACAAAAATTACTACGAAACTTGGGCTTTTTAAAAGGAGGGATAGATGGTGACTTTGGTGTTACTACTGATGCAGCTGTAAAAGCGGCTCAAACCCGTTATGGCTTGACACCAGATGGCGTAGTTGGTGGGGCTACATGGGAAGCTTTCTTGCGACGACTACCCCAACAACGTTAAAAAAAATTCCAAATCTAAAATCTAAAATCTAAAATCTAAAATAGGGTGAGATGAAAAACTTTTTATTGACTTGGTTTGCTACGGCGTTAGCATTATTAATCACATCTCAAATTGTACCAGGTTTCATTATCAGGACTTTTGTGGCCGCCTTGGTTGCTGCCATTGTTATCGGTTTGGTAAATGCCATCATCCGCCCAATTTTGAGTTTGTTAACATTTCCTATCACCTTAATTACTTTTGGTTTATTTACCTTTGTCATCAATGCTTTAACACTGTGGTTGGCAAGTGCTGTCACTCCTGTTTCAGGTTTTGAAATTAAAGGTTTTGTACCCGCTTTTCTCGGTTCTATTGTGCTGGCAATTGTTTCTAGTATTATTAACTATATACTGAGAGTAGTTGATTGAAGGAGGTAGAAGGCAGAAGGTAGAAGCAAGATAAATACTCCTCCCTGCTCCTAATATTAAATTATTGAATTATGAATTACAAATTCCTGCAACTGCTACAGTAACCGCCCCTACTTCCCCTAGTAAACTAAAAATTTGTTTGGGAACTAATAACCTCACTTGTGAAGTCATTTGAGAAGCAGCAACAATAGCAGAAGCCTCCGCTACACTTGGTGTTCCCACGGTTTCTGCAATTATTTTGCCAGGGTTGGGAACACAGACATCGGCTAAAATTTCTGCGGTGAAAGTTTTGATAAGCAAATTATGTACCTGGCAAAATTCTATTAAACCCAATTCTGACGCTTTCATATCAATGGTAGCAATACCCGCTATATCGGTATATTCCAGATGATATTCTCTGAAAACTTTCTTAATTGCGGCGTTAATTAGCTGTGAGGAACTTCCTTTTTGACAACCGATACCCACCCATAAAATTTGTGAAGACGATAAATCTAGTTGCATGATTGACTCATTGAATGCTAATCTGGAAGAAATTTAATTATTTATATAGAATTGCCCCAAAAGCTGATGAATATAGAAAAAATCAGACTAAAGAATGATTGATTTTTTCTAATTGTAGATTTTGATACATCAAAAATGATAATTTTAATACTGTACAAAAAATAAAAACCGATATATTAGGTACATCTAGCACAGTAGGAAACATCGAGGGAAAGAAAAACAAAGGTAAAAGGTAAATAAAGTCTTCATGTTTACTTTTTTCTACCCTTGTGGCCAAAGCTTTTAATCTTGGTGTTTCAATTTCTTGTTTTTCCGTCGTAGCTCTCTTTACAATAGTTACGGCGGATTTTTGCTCTCCCAAAATGTTTAATACTACTCTAAAGCCCCGCCTTGTCGTAAAATCCGGGCAATTGTACGATAACCATTAAATTCAGCAATCATTAAAGCTGTATAACCACCTTGGTTATTTAAATTTACATCCGCCCCGGCTGCAATTAACATCTGCACAGCTTGAGTATAGCCCTCTGATGCTGCCCACATTAACGCCGTTGCACCAGATGAATCTTGGAAATTCACATCTGCACCTTTTTCTAGCAGCAGTTTGAATATATCTGGATGGTTGCCGACTAAAGCTTTAACTAAAGTGCTTCTACCATCATCTGCCAAGGCATTGATATTAGCACCATAATCAAGTAATGTTTTTACTGTCTGGGTGTGTCCTTGGGATAGTGCCAATGTAAGGGCAACTTCACCAAAGTTTTTCTTGTCCATATCTGACCCAGAACTCAGCAAAGCTGCAACTATTTCGTTATGTCCCTGAAATGCTGCTAACAGTAGGGGTGTATCTCCCAGATGATTTCTAATTTGCACATCTGCACCACGCTGAACTAAGATTTGTACTACATCTAAGTAGCCTTCAACAACGGCAAAATGCAAAGCAGTTTCACCTTCTTTGTCTTGGTGATTAATTTGTGCGCCTCCATCTAATAAAGCAGCAACAATATTACTATGTCCTGCTGCTGCTGCTGCTAAGAGTGCTGTACCTCCATCGGGGTTTTTGACGTTAGTATCAGCACCATTTAATAACAGTGTTTGGACTACATCCAAATATCCCCAGTCTACGGCTATCATTAAGGGTGTCTCACCTTCTGCATCTGGAATATTGACAAATATCCCATTTTGTAGTATGCAATTAACAATTGCTGTGTAGCCTTGTTTGATAGCTAATTTTAGGGCAGTATCATCATCTGCATCGGCAATACTAGCATCCGCACCCGCAGTCAAGAGAGCTTGTACGACATCAAGATGACCTTTTTGGGCTGCGACCATTAAAGCGGTGCTGCCGTCTTCATTAATGGCATTTATATCCGCACCTCTAGATATTAAAAGTTTGACAATATCAACTTGATTATTACTAGCGGCGAGCATTAACGCTGTTAAACGATATATTTTTCTAGGTAAATTTATATTAGCGCCAAAATTCAAGAGAGATCGCACTATTTCTGTATAACCCAAATTAGACGCAAACATTAATGCTGTTGTACCATTGTGATCGCACGCATCAACCTGAGTACCAGTCTCTAGTAGTCCACACAGTCGCTTGATATCGCCGCTTTTTGCCGCTTTAACCAGTAAATTATCATTATTTTCAATCATAAGAGAAATTGACCCCTGATAGAAATTGCTTAGTTTAGTATCAAAATTTAGCTTGAGATTGTTTTTTTTTTTTTTTTAGAGGGAAAAAAGAAGACTGTCTTGAATCAATTTATGCTAAGTTTTATTAAGATTTAATAATTTGGATAACCAGGCGATGAGTCTAGAACTTTCTCCAGCAGTGAAATACGGGTTGAACTTTGTTCACCCAGCAATCATGTGGGTACTATTAGCACTTTCTTTATATGCAGCTTACTCAGGTTTACAAGTACAGCGTACCAGAAATGCTCAAGGTGAAGAAAAGAAAGAACTGATTAAAGGCAAATATACAATTAAACACCACCAAATTGGGTCTATCATCTTAGCCCTGATGGTAGCTGGTTCAATTGGTGGTATGGCTGTCACCTACATCAATAATGGTAAATTGTTTTTTGGACCCCACCTGTTAGCCGGTTTAGGGATGACGGGTTTGATCGCATTTTCCGCGTCTCTATCTCCCTTTATGCAAAAAGGAGCAAACTGGGCGCGTGCGACTCATATTTTGCTGAATTTCAGTATTTTAGGGCTGTTTATTTGGCAAGCAGTTTCTGGGGTAGAAATTGTCCTCAAAATTCTCAGCAAAGCTTAGGAGTTAGTAGAGACGTTCCGGGGGAACGTCTGTACAGGAGTCAGAAGAAAGATAAATACGTCTCTGTTATGAGTTAAGAGTTAAGAGTTCGATAATGACTAATGACGCTTTTTTTTAGAACTAATAGGAAAGTCTATATTTAGAGATTGATGAAAGTCTTCTTGCACTTTGTAGGTTAAACGGCGGGAGACTTGACGGACAATTTGATTAAGTAGGCGATCGCCTGTAGATTGAATTAAAGAATGGGGTAAACGCTGAATAAATCTGGGGAAATGCAGCTCAACCATCAAATCTAACTCCCATTCTACCCTTGTAATCCCAGGCAAACTTTCTACTAATTTCATACACGCATTATAGTCCACATCATAACCAGGGGCTTGGTAGTCAGGGATAGTAATTGTACGGATGCGATATTGACCGTCCTGTGAGGGTAACAATTCCAAACCAATTTTTGGCTCGACTTCATAACCAAAAGAACCAAACCGACCAATTACCAACGCATAGCCATTGTCACCCAAGGATTGCACCTTCATCGGTTCAGCACAGCGTACAAACCATGAAGAATGAGAATTTAGATATTCAGCCACCTTGTCTTTAGGCGCATACATTTCCATACAGTCTTGATGACGACTATGGAATTTGCTAGGTTCTGCATGATTTTCTTTTGCTGGTGTTTCATCTGAGGCTACGCTTGAACCTGTTGGTAAAACTGATTCAGTTATTTCCAAGGTTTGAAATTCCCAGTTGTTTGCTACCATAATTACGTTTTCTGTATAGTTAAAAGTTTGTCTATACTAATGATTCCCAATGAGGGAGAGTTTTTTCACACAAAAATGCAAATTTCACGAAAACATTACTAATCTGTCATCAACTCCATAGAATCACTACAATTAAGAACGGAACCAGCACATATTAGTTTCCCAGGATAGCGTTAATCATGAAAGCATTTGTAGCAGGTGCGACAGGTGAAACCGGTCGTCGGATCGTACAAGAGTTAGTAGCTAGGAATATTCCCGTTCGCGCCTTAGTGCGGGACAAGGAAAAAGCACAAGCTATATTGTCTCCTGAAGTTGAGTTAGTTGTAGGAGATGTGTTAGCACCAGAAAGCCTAGCTGCTGCATTAGGTGATAGTACAGTAGTCCTATGCGCCACAGGTGCAAAACCCAGTTTTGATCCAACAAGCCCCTATAAGGTAGATTTTGAAGGTACAAAAAACTTAGTTGATGCGGCTAAAGCCAAGCAAATTGAGCATTTTATTCTGGTTTCTTCTTTGTGTGTTTCCCAGTTTTTTCATCCGCTAAACTTGTTTTGGTTAATTTTAGTCTGGAAAAAGCAAGCTGAAGAATACATTCAGAAAAGTGGCCTCACTTATACAATTGTCCGTCCTGGAGGGCTGAAAAATGAGGATAACTCCGATGCCATAATTATGCAAGGCGCTGATACTTTATTTGATGGTAGCATCCCTAGACAAAAAGTGGCTCAGGTTTGTGTTGAATCTTTGTTTGAAAATGCTGCACATAATAAAATTGTCGAGATTGTAGCTAAACCTGACGCTACCCGCAAAAGCTTCCAGGAATTATTTCAGGGAATTGGTAATTGGTAATTGGTAATTGGTAATTGGTAATTGGTAATTGGTAATTGGTAATTGGTAATTGGGGGAGAATGACTTCTGACTCCTGACTCCTGACAAATGACTTCTGACAAATGACTTTTAAACTCAAAGGTGTAGAAAAACTTATTGGTCCGGTAGCAGCACTCCTGGGCTTTGTGTACCTTTTTCAATGGTACATTTTTGGGGATTTGCAATCAACATCCGATCCTGTATTTGAGAAACAACAACCTCCCTTAGTGATGAAAGAAGGAGACCCTTATATCCGTGCTTTGATGCGGACTATTTCCTTCAGTGAGTCTAATACTAAGCGTCCCTACTCTGTTCTATATGGTGGTCAACAGGTCAATGACCTGAGCCGTCATCCTCAGAGATGCGTTACTATTGTCGTGGGGCCAAATACAGGTAATTGTTCTACTGCTGCGGGTAGATATCAAATTATTAATACTACTTGGTATGAAATTGCACCTCGCTATCATCCGAACCCTTCGCAGTCGATGTTCTGGAATAATTGGAAGAATTACAGTTTTGAAGCTGAGTATCAAGATGTAGTGGTTTACCGCTGGTTAAATGATACAAAAGTTTGGGGAGTTGATATTTCTCAACTGCTACGGCAAAAAAAATTAACTGAAGTTTTACGCCGACTTTCCCCCACTTGGACAAGTTTAGGATATGGGATAGAAACTAATTCTAATACTCGCTTTTTACCTAAAGTTTATGAGAAGCTTTTGCAAGAAGAACTAGCAGCAGCTAATCAACCGTTAAATAATAGCTCAATTAACTCAATACCATCATCAAATTTACAGCAGGGAACAGGCTTGAAAATCCCTTAGCATCAAGCTTAGTTCTTAAACTTTGTCCTCATTTATAGCAGAAGGCAAGAATGAACCCCTTGCTATATATTAGGTTTCCAGGATTAATAATGTCCTAATCATCCTAGCTACAGCTATATGTCTGCTTTTGACTAAACCCCTTAATTGTACCTTGCTTTTTGCTCAGGTTATGGCTGAGAATTCTGCTCAATTTCTAGTCAAAGTCACACTTATTCACCCGGTTTTTACAGATGTTAAAACCTATTGGTATTGGCACTCTCATTAGGGCTTGCTGAATAAAACTGAAATCCTTATATATAAAGATTTTCAGGAATATTAGAGACTAAAAAGTGCAAGGAATAAGCTTTGAAACCATCAAAA
>RDYJ01000188.1 GCA_004293145.1 Nostocales cyanobacterium
ATCCTGATTCAGATAATATCCTGTTAATCCTTAAATCCTGGAAATTCTGATTCAGACAATATCCTGTTAATCCTTAAATCCTGGAAATCCTGATTCAGACAATTAATGCTAAAATAAACAAATAACTACTTGGTATCATATTATGATGATTACTCAAGAAATAACAGCAGAAAAAAACATCTCTGAAGATGAAGAGATCATTTTTCCTCCCAGTGACTTATATAGTGATGAACCACCAGTGGAAACAGAACTACATTTAAGACAAATTATCTTGCTGTTCAAATGTTTAGAATGGTTATGGAAAGATAGAACAGATTTTTATGCTGCGGGAAATCTGAGTATTTATTATAGTCCTAATCAGAAAAAATCAGAAGATTATCGAGGACCTGATTTTTTTGTAGTTTTAGGAACTGACAGAAAAACCCGTAAAAGTTGGGTAGTGTGGGACGAAGACGGACAATATCCTCATGTAATAGTAGAAATTCTTTCACCAACAACAGCGAAAAGTGATAGAGGATTAAAAAAAGAACTTTATCAAAATAAATTCCGTACACCCGACTATTTTTGGTTTGATCCCTATACTTTAGAATTTGCAGGTTTTCATTTATTAGATGGTAAATATCAACCCCTAGAAGTAAATGAAAAAGGACATTTATGGAGTGAACAACTGGGTTTATATTTAGGAATTCATGAAGGTTTCTTACGCTATTTTACAGCACAAGGAGAACTAGTACCTACACCAGAAGAAAGTGCAGAACATGAAGCACAAAGAGCAGAACATGAAGCACAAAGAGCAGAACATGAAGCACAAAGAGCAGAACATGAAGCAGAAAAAGCAGAACGTGAAGCACAAAAAGCAGAACGTTTAGCAGCAAAATTGCGGGAATTAAATATTGATCCTGATCGCATTTAACCCAAAACTAACTGAAAACGTAGGTTGGGTTGACACAAGGAAACCCAACATCCTTATGACTTACGCAAAAAATCTTTCAAACTCTATATTTCTCCCCACATTCCGCAGATACTAAAGCAAATTTCCTTGCGTCAACCCAACCAACTTAACTAATATCTAATTCTTGGATCTACATAAGCATTGAGAATATCAATCAAAATACTCGCACTCACAACAATTGCACCAAAAAATACTAACACACCCTGCACTGTGGGATAATCCCGGTCAGAAATGGCTTGATATAATCTATTTGCTAAACCCGGCCAGGAAAATGTTACTTCAGTTAAAATTGCCCCACCTAACAGGGAAGCAAATGTTAATCCTAAAACCGTAATTACGGGAATTAAGGCGTTCTTTAAAGCATGGGAGACTAAAATCTTATTTTCAGAAATTCCTCGCGCTCTAGCCGCTTCTACATAATCTGCTTTTAATGTTTGTTTTAAGTTGACTCTAACAATACGTTCAAAAATTCCACTCAGTAAAATTCCCAATGTCAAACTCGGTAAAGCTAGATGATGTAAAGCTGTGAAAAATTGACTAAAATTACCACTTAATAAACTATCAATTGTATATAAACCAGTAACATTTGTAGGTGCAGGAAGATTAGGAGGAAAACGGTTTGAATTGGGAAACCAACGCAGTTGCACTGAGAAAATTAATTGTAATAACATTCCCGCCCAAAACATGGGGAGTGCATAGGTAATAATCCCAAATAAACGCCCACCGACATCAAAATAAGTTCCTGGACGAGAAGCGGAAAGCGTACCAACTAAAATCCCCACAATTAAAGCTACCAGCATACTACAAACTGCTAACTCTACTGTAGCGGGAAAATATTGGCCAATTATTTCTCCCACATTTTGACCACGACTAGTTAAGGAACTTCCCAAATCAAAACGCAAAATATGTCCTAAATAATTGAGGTATTGTAACCAAATAGGTAAGTCTAATCCTAGTTGTTTTCTTAATTCTTCTTTGGCACTTTCTGGCGCACGTCCACCTAGAATTGCATCTGCTGGATCTCCTGGTGTTGCTCTTAATAAAAGAAAAACAATGGTGATAATAGTTAATAGTTGCAGTGGCGCAAAAAGCAACCGAGAAACAATGTAATACTGTAAAGCTTTTGAACGGGACATATTTTATAGGAGTCAGGAGTCAGGAGTTAGGAGTCAGGAGTTAGGAGTCAGGAGTCAGGGGAAGTAATATAATATTTTACCCAGTCCCCAGTCCCCAGTAAAGAGTCCCCAAACCCTACTTTTTAATTGTTTTGTAAATCAGGTTTTGGGTAGGATCAAGTTTGACATCACGAACACCTTTTTGGGCAAATACATAATCTTTGTTTTGCCATAAAGGAATGTAAGGAACATCATTCAAGACTTGGTTTTGAATGTCAGTAAAGATTTTTTTTCTTGCTTCTGGGTTTTGTTCTTTACGTTGTTGAGCAATGAGTTTATTCATTGTTTCACTATAGTAAAAAGACCCTTGTGTTTGACTTCCACCGTCTTCACAACCTTTAGTTTCTGAACCTTTCTCACAAGCTAAAAATGGTTGGACGTAATTATCTGGATCTAAAAAGTCTGGATACCAGTCAAGTAAAGCTACTGGATATAAACCCTTGGAAATTTCTTTAAAAAAGGTAGCACCTTCTACGGTTTTTACTTCCAGTTGTAATATCCCATCTAGTTTAGTATCAGCCAAGGATTTTAATGTTTGTGCTGCTAAACTTCGGGTGGGTGAACTAGCAGGATACCAAATTTGCACTTTAGCGGGATTTTGTTGGGAAAAACCAGCGGTAGTTAACAATTTTTTCGCTTCTTCAAATTTACCATCACCATATTTATCTTTAAATAATGGTTGGGAAACATTAAAGGTAGTGGGAATCATGCTGTAAAGCGGATCAGCTTGACCTAATAAAACGCGTTCATTTAATAATGGACGATCAATTAATGATGCGATCGCACTTCTGACTTCTGGTTGATCTAAAGGCTTCTGATTGCGATTCAAAACCATATAACTAACTACACTACCCTGAGCGGTAATGGCTTGCCAATTTCCGTTTTTAGCACCTGCTTCTAAACTGCGAATTTGGTCTGGTTGTAAAGATAAATAAGCTACATCTACCGCACCAGTTTTAAAAGCATTAAATAAATTAACTGGACTGGTTTGAATCTGGACATTAATACCTTTATTCGCTGGTTTTTCTCCCCAATATTTATCAAATACATCAAATCTTAAAGAATCTGTACCATACTGGGCTAATTTATAAGGACCAGTTCCGACAAAGATATTCGGTTGAAATTTCCCAGCACCGATTTCATAAGCTTTGGGAGAAACAGCACACACTCCAGAAAAAGCTAACAGTGAGGGAAAAGCAGCAAAGGGTTTTTTTAGCTTGATTGTTAATTCATAGTCACCCGTGGCTTTAACTGAATCTACTGTATCGGAAAGCAGAAAAGATGGTTTACCCTTATTGTCGATAAAACGCTGGATACTAAATTCCATTGCTTTAGCGTTAAAAGGTGTGTCATCGTGAAAAACCACTCCTTGACGTAGAGGAATGGTATATGTTAAACCATCTGCACTAACTTTAGGTAATGCTGTGGCCAGTTGGGGTTTAATTTCTGTGCTGCCAGGTTCGTAAGTATATAGGCGATCGCTCATATTAAATACTAAACCCAAGGAAGCCAATTCATAAGCATCAGCCGGATCAAGGGTTCTTGGCTTTGATGTTGTACCGATAGTAATCCGTCCATCACCAGCAGGGGTATTGACAGCACTAGAATTAGGTGTAGTCGGCTGTGGACTAGGGGTACAGCTTACAGCCAATAATAAACATAGAGAGAATAAAGATAGGAATTTCGCAATTCTACCCCACCGTCTCATAGACCGATAAACCCAAGTTATTACCATTAATTTTTTTAAATCAGCAGTTAATTATTCTAGGATATATATTTAGCTAATTACATCTAGTCAAATTATCTTCACAACAATAGCATTTCATCCCTGTAAAACTTGAGCAGCAGTCAACTTGAGATTAGGAAATAGGGGAGAAACGATCAAGCTGTCATTTTCATATACTTGCTCGTCATAAAAACCTTCTACCCATTCCAACACTGTCACCTTTTGAGTAATTGGATCAACAATCCAGTATTCAGGAATACCCCGCGCCGCATATTCCGATCTCTTGTAGCGATAATCACGATTAGCCTGATTAGGACTTACCACTTCAACAACTAACAATGGTGGTGGCATATCCATATATACCAATGAACGAGTAGTTCCTGCCATTGCCACAGCTAACTCTTCAGAATACACTACCAGATCAGGTACACGCACACCCACAGTTCTACTATTTACAGCTATCTCAGCTTTCATCCGTAAACGAGAAGACGGGATACCTAATTGAGAAAAATAGATCAATAGAAATATAGCTATTCGTTGATTTATATCACTTTCCGAAGGCATGGGAATTAATTCTCCATTTTCCAATTCATATAAAGTATCCGTACCATCGTCATAGTTGAGAAATTCCTCAAAGGTCATCTTGTTAGCAATTGCCACTGTCATTGCTTTTTCTCCCGTGGGTTAGCTTACTTGAATTATCGCTTAGTTTTTTGATCTCTCATTCTTCAATTAAATCTTTTTCAATAACTTTACCTACTTTTGCTGATTGAATTGAACTAAGAATATGCTTGGTGTTAACAGGATTTGACAGTAAATATAATGTTTCTTGCCATGATGAAAATTCGTCTAGAGAAATTAAAATAGCCTTGTTTCCCTTATTATTAAAAATAATAGTCGGTTCTACGTCTGCAATCACACGATCTATTAAACCATCCAAGTCATGACTTGCTTGTTGAGTCGTTATTGCATCCATTTTATCCTCCTTTTTTTGTTAAGTAATTAGTTAAATTCTAGCTTAGAAATTTTAGGATTAAAATAAATAAAAGTAAGGAAGAGATAATATTGGTTTTCTGATCTCAACCTCATCTATAAGATAGGCGATCGCACTAAATTATCAGGGTAAAACAATATGCTGGTCAGATACTTTTTGACCATTAGGTAATTTCTTTCCAGGTGTTTTCTTTCCAACACTTTCCCGATGGATATACCACTCATATATGGTTGTAATACCGCACCCCTTCAGATACTTATTAGCAAACCAAATAGATTCTCGTCCCTCGGCATTCACATGAGTAGTATCGCAAGCTACTCTATGTGTATCATCGCAGTTAACTAAATCTGGTATAGTCCATTGCGACTCCGCAAGCTCAGTTCCGACAAACTCAAAAAAGTTTCTAGAGGCTTCTAAAGTTCGCCCATTATCGAATTCAAGCGTTACTCTATCTTTGCGGGTAATGGTTAATTTACTTGGTTCCATAGTTTTCAACAGTTTTTAGGTTGGACTTTCTAACTAGTACACTGCGGCGTAAATACACTTACCTTTTACAAGGGTTTAAAATTACTGATTTTTCACCACATCCGGGTATTATACAAAATATTTCGGGATATCCACCCCAAATAAGGGGGTATATACATAATCTTTCAGGATATCTACCTAATTACGTACCCAATTACAGGCTTTTGCGTCTATTCTTCAGCCATCGCCAGATTAATTCTGTGTAAATCTCGTCTAAAATCAAACCTATCATTTCTCGACAAGCGATCGCGGATCGCTTTTGTGGATGGAAGCCAAGACGATTAATCCTCTACTTCCGGCTCACCGATTGTTTTCTGTGCTGCATGACGAATGTGGAGAATTCTCACCGTGGGAATAGTCTGGTCTTCAAGAACCGTGAATATAATTCGATAGGTTTGTTTTCCTTGACGGTAAAGAAGCTGGCGAATTTCTTGGGTAAAGAAAGCATCCTCACGGGCGATTGGACAGCGATGAGGCATTTTTTGCAAGGAGACGATTGCATTAATCAGTCCTTGATACCAGGTTTGAGCGCGTTCTCCTGTCGTAAACTGAGAAAGAATTAAGAAGGCAGCATCCGCTTCAGCTTTCGCAACACTAGAGAAATCAATATGGTACGTCATGCTTCCAGAGACAGTCCATATTTTTGGTTTTGTTCAGCAATAAAATCCTCTAAACTCGAAAATTGCCCTCTTTCAAAATCATCAAGTCCGCGTTGGATTCCCTTTAAAGCCTCAAAAAAATCATTATCATCCAAACTCAGCCCCAAAGTCAGAACCGCGATCGCCATTTGCGAAATATCTTGTCCGGTGCTTTCCGCACGCTGTCGCAACAGCCCCTCAATTTTCGGTGGCAGATCGAGTGTAATGGACATTGTTGATTTTTCCTCAGTGATACTGGTTTTATTATAGCGATCAGCTTCTTTAGGTGTTTTAGATGGGATATATTGCAGATTAAGTTAATTAACGTAAAGTTAAATCAATAATTATTGACAAAATTAAGAGATAGTGCTTGGTGTTATATTCCAAATTGCTTGAGAATATCGGCGATCGCACTAGATTAATTGCTAAATCATATTCATTGATTTACCGCAAACACATACTATTGTACTATACAAGTGGTCAGGCAAAATTATTTTCACATCTAATTTACCGATAGATCAGGTTATAACCAGCATTTATGGGGATTGGTAAAGATATTTGAACCACAAGCTAGGTAATCGCATTTATGGAGAGGCTTGCAAAGCGTTCCATCAATAGTTACACTTTTTAAAATATTCTCATTTTTGCTTGGCGATGCCTTAGGCGGGCGGTTACGCCATCGCTCACCTGCTCAAACAGCACCTTCCCAAAAGTTCACAACTCAAGGGAATAAAGCCATTTCAGCGGATCAGCATTGCTAAACCACAGGCTAATCTGTGGTAAAACTCAAGACTGGCAATAACAAAAAACTCAGAGAGTTCTCCAAGTCACGGCTTCCGTTTCCTGAGAACCTCAGTAAGAAAATTGCTTTGTAAACAAACTCTTCAAGGAGGATCGTAGTCGATGGGACTACCCTGGTACCGAGTACATACAGTTGTTCTGAATGATCCAGGTCGGCTGATTTCTGTACACCTAATGCACACCGCCCTAGTCGCTGGCTGGGCAGGTTCAATGGCATTGTACGAACTAGCTGTATACGACCCCAGTGATCCAGTTCTCAACCCCATGTGGAGACAAGGGATGTTCGTACTTCCCTTCATGTCACGTTTAGGTGTAACCGAATCCTGGGGCGGTTGGAGTGTGACTGGTGGCACAGCAGTAGATCCTGGCTTCTGGTCATTTGAAGGCGTTGCGGCTGCTCACATTGTTCTTTCCGGTTTGTTATTCCTAGCAGCCGTTTGGCACTGGGTTTTCTGGGACTTAGAACTATTCAGAGATCCCCGCACAGGTGAACCTGCCTTAGACTTGCCAAAAATGTTTGGCATCCACTTGTTCTTATCTGGTTTACTTTGCTTTGGCTTCGGCGCTTTCCACCTCACCGGATTATTTGGTCCAGGAATGTGGGTTTCCGATGCCTTTGGTGTCACTGGCAGCATTCAACCAGTCGCACCAGAATGGGGACCGGCCGGGTTTAACCCCTTTAACCCCGGTGGTATTGTGGCTCACCACATTGCAGCTGGTGTAGTTGGTATTATCGCTGGTTTATTCCACCTCACCGTTAGACCCCCCGAAAGGCTCTACAAAGCCCTACGGATGGGTAACATTGAAACCGTACTTTCCAGCAGTATCGCAGCGGTCTTCTTTGCTGCTTTCGTAGTCGCTGGAACCATGTGGTACGGTAACGCTGCCACCCCCATCGAATTGTTTGGACCTACCCGCTACCAGTGGGATCAAGGCTATTTCCGGCAAGAAATTGATCGCCGTGTGCAAACCAGCGTTGGTCAAGGTGCAAGCCTAACTGAAGCTTGGGCGCAAATCCCCGAAAAATTGGCTTTCTATGACTATGTAGGTAATAGTCCCGCTAAAGGTGGTCTATTCCGTACAGGTCCAATGGTCAAGGGTGATGGTATTGCCCAATCTTGGCAAGGTCATGCAGTCTTCACAGATGCAGAAGGACGTGAATTAAATGTACGTCGTCTGCCAAACTTCTTTGAAACCTTCCCAGTGATTTTGACCGATAAAGATGGAGTTGTCCGCGCTGACATTCCTTTCCGTCGGGCAGAATCTAAGTACAGCTTTGAGCAAACAGGCGTTACTGTTAGCTTCTACGGCGGTAATCTCAACGGCCAGACCTTTACAGATCCTGCTGATGTGAAGAAATACGCTCGTAAAGCTCAAGGTGGAGAAATCTTTGAATTTGACCGGGAAACCTTAAACTCTGATGGTGTATTCCGTACATCTCCCAGAGGTTGGTTTACTTTCGGTCACGCTGTATTTGCGCTGCTGTTCTTCTTCGGACACCTCTGGCATGGTTCTCGGACAATCTATCGAGACGTATTTGCTGGTGTAGAAGCGGATCTAGAAGAGCAAGTTGAGTGGGGTCTGTTCCAGAAAGTTGGTGACAAGACCACTCGTGCGCGTAAGGAAGCTTAAACTAGGATCAAGTATGAAGTTTTAATTACTTCATACTTTTTCCCAGGCTTGGTAAACTAAGATTACTGGCTGGATAGGCAGGAACTCCTAATATGGAAAGCGTTGCATACATTTTAATTTTGACCTTGGCAATAGGTGTTCTCTTCTTTGCGATCGCATTTCGCGAACCCCCCCGCTTTGAGAGAAAAGAGAAAGAATAAGCAGTTAAAAACTAGTTAAAACCTAAAAACTGGCATTTTTTCTCAGTATTCACCACTTAGCAATTTTTCAAGTCAGATTCTTATTTACCAGACTTGTAAAAAAAACCTCAAAATTCTATCCGTTGCCTCCTCTTTAGGTAGCAACGGATAATATTGTGAGTCTCTGTTGCTAACATGATCAGGCTGCAAATGCCAACAAGTGAAAAATTTTTTGAGATGTGATATAATATCCTATCTGGAAGATAATATGTGTGAACCTAGCTCTTCTGCGCTAGGATTGACAAAGATGTAAGTGTAGACTTAGTTTAAAAGCCAAAGCATATACATCGTTAATTGTGACAAAAACTTGACGGAGACTAGAACCAGGAACAAATCAGCATGGTCAATCAGAATTTAACCGCTACAGAAATTGGATTTACTCACGAAGATTTCGCTGCTCTACTTGACAAGTATGATTATCACTTTAGCCCTGGAGATATCGTGCCAGGAACCGTCTTCAGTATAGAGCCGCGCGGCGCTCTGATTGACATAGGTGCTAAAACGGCAGCATACATACCTATACAGGAAATGTCTATTAACCGGGTCGATGCCCCGGAAGAAGTCTTACAATCAAACGAAACACGGGAATTTTTCATTCTCACTGATGAAAACGAAGATGGTCAGTTAACCCTGTCCATTCGTCGTATTGAATACATGAGAGCATGGGAAAGAGTACGTCAATTACAGGCAGAAGATGCTACTGTCCGTTCTGGTGTATTTGCTACCAATCGTGGGGGCGCATTGGTACGAATTGAGGGACTACGTGGCTTTATCCCCGGCTCCCACATTAGTACCCGCAAACCCAAAGAAGAATTAGTAGGGGAAGAACTGCCCTTAAAATTCTTGGAAGTAGACGAAGAACGTAATCGCTTAGTTCTCTCCCATCGTCGGGCGCTGGTTGAGCGCAAGATGAACCGTTTGGAAGTTGGCGAAGTAGTAATTGGTACAGTTCGTGGTATCAAACCCTACGGTGCATTCATTGACATCGGTGGTGTTAGCGGACTACTCCATATTTCCGAGATTTCCCACGAGCATATAGACACACCTCACAGCGTCTTCAATGTCAATGATGAAGTGAAAGTGATGATCATTGACTTGGATGCAGAAAGAGGCCGGATTTCACTGTCTACCAAACAGTTGGAACCCGAACCCGGTGACATGATTAAAAACCGCGATTTGGTCTATGATAAGGCCGAAGAAATGGCAGCTAAGTATAGGGAACAAATGTTAGCTAAACAGCAAGGTATCACTGCTGCACCTGTAGAGGCTGCACCTGTGGAAGCTGTAGAAGCAGTGGAAACTGTGGAAGCTGTAGAAACTGCACCTGTGGAAGCAGTAGAAGCAGTAGCTGAAGAAGAAATTCCACCAGCAACTGAAGCTGAAGAAGAAATTCCACCAGCTATTGAAGATTAATATACCCATAGTTGTAATTATCTACAACAAAGTATTTGATGAAGAGGGATTTTCCCTCTTTTTTTGTGCTAGTTATGAAGACTGATAAAAATTAAAAATTAAAGAACGCCTTTTTTCACTAATAACTGATAACGGATAACTGACTAATATGACGACTATAAAATGTGGAAACATGACATTTTCCGATATTCAGGCAATTTTATTTGACAAAAATGGTACACTAGAAGATTCAGAAGCCTATTTGCGATCGCTCGGACAAAAAGCAGCGCGGATGATAGATGCACAGATTCCCGGTATTGGTGAACCATTATTAATGGCTTTTGGCATAAATGGCGATCATTTAGATCCTGCGGGTTTAATAGCCGTAGCCAGTCGTAAAGAAACAGAAGTAGCTGCTGCCGCATACATAGCCGAAACTGGTAGAGGGTGGTTTGAATCTTTAAACATCGCCTGTCAAGCCTTAGAAGAAGCTGAAAAATACGTTGGTAAAACTCCCTCACCTCTATTTCCTGGTAGCTTAGAGGTATTAAAATCCTTATCCTCAGCAGGTTTAAAACTGGGTATCCTCTCAGCCGCAACAACCGCAGATGTGCAGAAATTTGTGATCACTCATCAGTTAAGGGATTACCTAGAGTTAGAAATGGGAGTTGATGAAGGTCCAGGTAAACCAGATCCTATTTTGTTCTTACAAGCTTGTCAAGCTTTAGACGTAGAACCCAGGACTACTTTGATGGTAGGCGATTCCGTTGGCGATATGCAAATGGCGCGAGATGGTAAAGCAGCAGGTTGTATTGGTATTACTTGGATTAGTAATTCAGGAAATGTGAAAGGTGCGGATGTGGTGATTAATCAACTTGATGAAATTCAGATTGTAGAAGCATAGAAGAATAAGTCATTAATAACCGATTTACTATTATCATAATCATGCCTCAAAGGAAGTCATAATTTATGAATACGGAATCTGGAATCAAATTACAGCAATATAATAAATCTCCTATTCCTGTCACAGAGTTACATCGAAAAATAGATGCTGGGGTGAAATTTGCGATCGCAAATGCTATAGAAAGACATCGTAGGTTAGGAGAGTCTATTAGTATTTTGAGAGATGGAGAAGTGGTGACTTTGACAGCAGATGAAATACCAGCGCGGGATGTTAATGCGGTTAGGTAAAATTTTATGGATTTGACTAAATAGGAAATCAGAGCAGTCAAGGAAAAAGACGATAAAGATTTTTAGACTTAGCTTTTTAGCAAGGTCATACTAATACTGTTTAACACAAGAGGGGCTTAACCATGTCTGAACGTTTATTAATTGCAATGGTAGGTACACAAGATTCAGGTAAAAGTCGTACTTGGTTAGAACTATTTAAAAAATTTGCTGAAATAGATTCAGGTTTCTTTGATAGAAATAAATTTAGGGCTGAATTTTCATCTGGTTCACATGGAAATGTTAGGACAAGAAATAAAGTTTATACATTCAAATTAACTGATACTAAGTTTGTAAAACTTTTTCTGATTTGTGGTTCTCTAGAAGAGAGCAAAGATAACAAATCTATTCAAGAATTTATCAAGAATAATGATGAATTTCAACAAGCAAATATTGTCCTTTGCTCAATTCAGTATGCAGATAATATGTTAGATAAAGGAACAACACTAGACTATTTTATAAGCGAAGGCTATCACATATATATACACTGGTTAAATCCAGGTATAAATGGGAAAAAGTTTGAGAAAGATTGTGATTTAGTCAACCAAACTCAACATAAAGATAATGCTGTTTTAGAAATT
Organism: Nostocales cyanobacterium; assembly: GCA_004293145.1. Lineage (GTDB taxonomy): Bacteria > Cyanobacteriota > Cyanobacteriia > Cyanobacteriales > Nostocaceae > RDYJ01. The sequence goes on from RDYJ01000188.1 coordinate 11,883, forward strand.
TATGAAGTTGAAAAAGATGTATTTGAACCGCGTATACAATCCATTGTAAATTATATATATGATTGGGCTATACCAAGACTTTAGCACAATTGATCAATTATCATGACTAAAATACCAGGTGGGCAATTCCCACCATATAAACAATTAATGTATTATTTTTATAAATTCTATTCAATCCTGATTTAGATATGCTAAATTAAGTGTAAATATCAACATATTAATCCCAATAACAATATAAACAAAATGCAAGCTGATAAATATCCCTTCGCCCAAGAATTGATTACTGATATTCAAGGTAATATCAGAAAAGTAGTCATGGATTTTCAGGAATATCTCCGGTTGCTAGAAGCATTAGAAGATGAAGGACTTATTATAGCTATGAAAGAAGTAGAAAAGGAAACACCATTAAATTTTGATGAAGCTTTAGCAGAATTAGAAAAAGAGTGAATATCCAGTATCTACCCAGTTTTATTAAAGATTTGAAAGCACTCAAAAGTACACCTTACTATGAGTCTATTAAGAAGTTTACTTTTGAAGAAATAATCGAAATATCAAGTTTTGAAGAAATCACAAACATCAAAAAGCTATATGATAATGCTTATCGGATTCGTATAGGTGATTATCGTCTTGGTATTATTTTTGATGGTGAAACATTAATTTTTGAAAGAGTTTTACACCGCAAAGAAATTTATCGCTATTTTCCCAAATAGATGATTTTGGAATCATGATATAAATAAGCGGGTAGGGGTTTAGCAATGCTAAACCCCTACATAAATTATTGCTTTATGTGTACTAAAAACACTACTGCCAAACGTAGATAAGCAGAAACAAAACAATCCAGATAACATCAACAAAGTGCCAAAACAACGAAGTTGAATTAACACCAAAGTGACCAGTATCGTAATTACCGGGAATAAAAGAACGAATCAAAATCATCAACTGCAACAAAATCCCGGTGAAAACGTGCAAACCGTGAAAACCTGTTAACAGGTAAAACATCCCGCCAAAAGTACCGGAAGTGAAGCCAAATTCTAACTCACTCCATTCTACATATTGACCATATAAAAAGTAGCTACCCATTGCTATTGTTGCCAACAAAAACAGGCGAAATCCCTGTAAATTGTCACGTTGTAAACATCTTTCAGCAAAATAAATCACAAAGCTGCTAGAAACCAGAATAATTGTGTTAATTGTCGGTGCTGTAACTTCCAGTCCTGAAACACCAGCAGGAAGCCAATTAACGTTTGTGGTTTTGTAGATAATATAGCCAGCGAAGAAACTTAAAAAGATGACACTTTCTGATAACAGAAAGACAATAAAACCAAACATTTTATTGCCTTCTTCGTCGTGTTCATGTTCATGGGCAACATGATGTAATTCTTCAGGTTGAATTGAACTATCCATTGGCGTAATTCTCCTTTCTATTTATCAATGCAGAGGGTACGCAGAGGTTTTCTGCGTCCTTCTATTTCTCTGCATTATTCTGCTTCTATTAATGTGGCGTGATTTTCCAAATTAGCTGTTAATGGCTCAGATTTTCCGTAACCGTAAGGTGCGCTAATCACAATGGGAATTTCTTCAAAATTCTCAACAGGTGGAGGGGAAGAAATTAGCCATTCCAAACCAATAGCCCGCCAAGGATTATTAGATGCTTTTTCACCTTGCGTCCAAGAAACCAACATATTGAAAATGAAAGGTAAGGTAGACATTCCTAATAAGAATGCACCAAGACTAGCGAGAACATTCCAAAATGTATATTCTGGTGCGTAAGAAGCAACTCGGCGTAACATCCCTTGCAAACCTAATGGGTGCATGGGTAAAAAGTTGAGGTTAGTACCAATAAATGCTAACCAAAAATGAATTTGTCCCCAACCTTCATTAAACATCCGCCCTGTCATTTTGGGGAACCAATGATAGATGGCTGCATACATTCCCATTGTCACTGTTCCGTAAAGAACATAATGGAAATGACCGACTACAAAATAGGTGTTATTAACATGAACGTCTACTGGTACAGAAGAAAGCATAATTCCTGTAATACCAGCAAAAACAAACATAATTAACCCACCCAAAGCAAACATCATTGGTGTAGTTAATTTAATTTTTCCACCCCAAATTGTTGCCACCCAAGCGAATACTTTAATTCCAGTTGGTACAGACACAAACATGGTTGTCACCATGAAAAGTAACCGCATCCAACCAGGAGTACCACTCACATACATATGGTGTACCCAAACAATGGCGCTAACTGCGGCGATTAATATGGAAGAAATTGCAACTACCTTATAACCAAATAAAGGCTTGCGGGAATAAACGGGGAATATTTCTGAGAAAATTCCGAAAATGGGCAGAATAATTACATAAACCGCCGGGTGGGAATAAAACCAGAAATAATGCTGGAACATCACCGGGTTTCCGCCTTTGCTGGGGTCAAAAAATGCAGTTCCAACTGTTAAATCAAACAGCAACATTACCGCACCAGCAGTTAAAGCAGGAAGTCCAAATAATTGGATAATTTGGGCGCTAAATACTGCCCAAACAAACAAGGGCATTTTAAAAAATCCCATTCCTGGCGCACGCATTTTCACAATGGTGGTGACAAAATTCACCGCGCCCATAATAGAAGAAACACCAGAAATAGCAACTGCTAATAACCAGAGAACTTGCCCATTAATTAAGTGACCTGTGGGGTTTTGTAAACTGACAGGAGGATAAGCCCACCAACCAGCTTGGGCTGGTCCACCAGGTACAAAAAAGCTAGACATGAGCAGAATTCCCACCACCGGAACCATCCAAAAAGCGGCCGCG
>RDYJ01000245.1 GCA_004293145.1 Nostocales cyanobacterium
CAGGTGACGCTCAAGCTAACCAAAATGTCACAGTTGCTACATCTATTGCAGCGGGTGATACAGCAATTCAAGGTGACTTTACTGCAAATTCCCAAACATTGACATTTGCACAGGGAGAAAACACTAAAACCTTTACTGTACAAACAACTCAAGACACAAATATAGAAAGCAATGAAACCTTCACTGTCAGCTTGACAAATGCTACAGGTGGTGCAGAAATCAATTCTATCAATGGTACAGCCCAGGGTACAATCACTGATGATGATACACCTACTAGGTTTAGTATTGCAGCAGTATCAGCCGCAGAGGGTGAAAATATTGTATTCACCGTTACTCGTTCCAGAGATAACTTGACTGCACAAAGTGTCACAGTTGCTACATCTATCGCTAATGGTGATACAGCAAGTGTTAGTGACTTTACCGCAAATTCCCAAACATTGACATTTGCACAGGGAGAAACCACTAAAACCTTTACTGTACAAACCACAGAAGATAACTTATTTGAAGGTAATGAAACCTTCACTGTGAGCTTAACTAATGCTACAGATGGTGCAGAAATTAGTTCTACCAATGGTACAGCTAAGGGTACAATTAATAATAATGATCCCGCACCTGTATTTAGTATCGCCACAGCACAAGCATCAGAGGGTGAAGGTATTGTATTTACCGTCACCAAAACAGGAGACGCTCAAGCTAACCAAAGTGTCACAGTTGCTACATCTATTGCAGCGGGTGATACAGCAATTCAAGGTGACTTTACCACAAATTCCCAAACATTGACATTTGCACAGGGAGAAAACACTAAAACCTTCACTGTACAAACCACAGAAGATAACTTATTTGAAGGTAATGAAACCTTCACTGTGAGCTTGACAAATGCTACAGGTGGTGCAGAAATTAGTTCTACCAATGGTACAGCCAAGGGTACAATTAATAACGATGATGTAGACGAAGAACCAGAATCAGTATTTGCGATCGCCTCAGCAGCAGCAACAGAAGGAAATAATCTAGTTTTCACAGTTACCCGTACCGGAGACACCACCACCGCACAAGCTATAGAAGTATCCACATCCATAGAAGATGAAGATACCACCCAAGAAAACGACTTCACACCCAAAACCGAAACTCTCACCTTTGCACAGGGAGAAACTGAGAAAACCTTCAGGGTTGCTTCTAGAGAAGATTTCTTTGTAGAACAAAATGAGAAATTTACAGTTAGCTTAAACAGTGCTACCAACGGTGCAACCATCAGTTCTACTAATGGTACAGCCCAGGGAACAATCAACGATAATGATGTACCATTTAGTTTAAATAACAACAACACCTTAACTATCAAAGGTATAGGTCAATTTGTAGCTTTGCGAGCTATTCTTTTAGCTAGTAGCTCTACGGTTGTTAATGAAGTAGGTGTTTTTGCTGTTGATGATGAATTTGGTACAATCAATGGTGTTAGAAGAGGAGAAGCTCGTTATAACGAAGTAGCCTTAGAACGTTCTAAACTCCAAGGTAAAGGTATTTTTTCAGCTCTAACAAACCTGCCTGATAAATTCAAAACAGAAATTGAAACTGAAAGTTTGACAAGATTATTAGGATTTAATTCTGGTCAACACCTGCAATTTTTCTTAGTTAATGGTGGGACAATAGATGAATATAGATCCGGTAGTCTTGCCAGTAGTAAAATTCTCTTTGCTGAATCTTTCAGTCAAATACAGGAAGAAAGAAATAGTTTCCGTATTTCTTGGAGAGAAACAACCACAACCACACAATTCAATTCTTTAGTCATGAGAATTGAGCCAGTAACTCAATTAACCAGACAAGAACAATTTATCAGCGAAATTACCCAATTCCAAGGAATTAACCAAGGGGAATTAATTGATTTACGTAACCTCAATACAGTGAGAGCAGATTTTTCTGTATTCCGGGAAGCTGCATTTAACAACGAAGTTTATTTCTACAGAGTAGATAATGCAGCAGGTTTATTAGGAAATTTAGAAGCAACATCTACAAACCGAACTACTTATCTCCAAGAAGTAATTAACTCCAGGTTAGTTACAGATATAAATGGAAAAGTGATCAAATTTGCTGTTGATAACCAAGGGGAATTTAGATCCAGTGCCATTATTGAAGGTGGTTCAATTATTGCTCCCATGATCATTATTAATGGTACTTTATCGCAGTTAACTGATAATAATACCAATAATGATCCACGAGTTTATTTCCCATTCTTGGGGTTAAATTCTGATGGTGCAGATCATATTAGAATGTTGGGTAATAATGTCTTTGGTTTTGAAGATTTACCCAATGGTGGAGATAAGGATTTCAATGATGTGATTACTAAGTTTGTATTCACTGAGGTTGTGTAATTTATTCGTGGGTTGGGTTGACGCAAGGAAACCCAACATCAATTAATAATAATCCGCCTGGGAATTAATTTCCGGTTTCATAACCGCCTGGGAAT
>RDYJ01000025.1:0-2405 GCA_004293145.1 Nostocales cyanobacterium
ATTGCAATGGTTCAATGAGTGTATTTAACATAAATGAAAATGAACCACGAAGGCACGAAGTACACGAAGAAAGAAGAGGAAGAGTATAGATGAAATAATTACAGTATATTGCAGGTAAATGAAGTACAAAATCTAATCCAAAAACCAAGTATCAAGCAGGTTTTACTCCTGACTCCTGACTCCTGACTCCTAAATTCTGCTTTATTATGCTGCATCGGTAAAGTACATGACTTTTCCACCATAAGCACGATGGAGGTTTTGTTCTGTGAGGACTTGTTGGCGGGAACCTGTGGCTATTAGTTCACAATTAAGTAAAATTAAATCATCAAAATGGGTGATTGATTGGCCTAAATCGTGGTTTACTACTAATACGATTTTTTGCTCTGCGGCTAGTTCTTGGAAGACTTCAAAAATTATTGCTTGGGTTTTTTGATCTATTCCTACAAAGGGTTCATCAAAACAGAAAATGTCTGCTTGGTGGGTTAACGCACGGGCTAAAAATACTCTCTGTTGTTGTCCTCCCGAAAGTTCTCCTATGGGGCGATCGCTATATTCTCTCATTCCTACCCGTTCTAAGGCTGCTTTTGCTATTTGGCGGCTAACTGTGGAGAAACTACGCAACCATCCTGTTTTTTTTACACGTCCCATCATCACTACATCCCACACTGTAGCGGGGTAATTCCAGTCAATTTGGCTTCTTTGTGGTACATAGGCAACTTTTTCTAGCTGCTGCATTAAAGGTTTATTTTCGTATAAGACGTTACCACTATTCAGGGGAACTAATCCCAAAATTGCTTTCATTAATGTACTTTTACCAGCGCCGTTGGGTCCAAAAATTCCTGTGAGTTTTCCTGGTTTGATAATGCAGTTAACATCTCTCAAAGCTTCTTGTGTGCGGTAGTTTACCCCTAAATGGGAAATGTTTATGGCTGCTGAAAAATTCATATCAATAGATTTTCTGGTTTGTACAGGTGTCTCCTGTTTATGTCTCCGTAATGGGCTAAATTTTTGGTAAAAAGAAATGTTTTGCATACCCGTAGTTTAAATATTCATTCTTTGAGCTTACTATAAAAATGAGAAAAATATGAAAAAATCTATAATTAGAAGTAATTATGGAGATAGGTAAACCTGATTTGTACTATCAGTGGTAGCAATAGAATGAAAAAAAAGCAGATTTCTCCGTTGTGTCTGGGAATTTTACTACCTTTGGCTTTATTCGGTTGTACTTCTTCTGAGTCTCAACCGTTGGGAGATGGTAAGCCGCAAGTTGTAGCAACTAGCACTATTATTGCTGATTTAGCGGAGGAGGTTGGGGGTGAGGAAATTAATTTAACTGGAATTCTCCAACCTGGTGCAGATCCTCATGTTTATGAAGCTGTACCCGCAGATAGTCGAGTTTTGGAAACAGCAGACTTAATTTTATATAACGGTTATAACTTGGAACCGGGAATTATTAAGTTAATGAATGCTAGTGGAGGGAAATCTAAAAAGTTAGCGGTGGGAGAAGTTGTCAAACCTTTAAAGTTAGAAAAAAGTAAAGGGCAAATTGTCCCAGATCCTCATGTTTGGGGCAGTGCGGAAAATGCTATTTCTATGGTAAATGCAATTAGAGATTCATTAATTGAATTATCACCAGAAGACAAAGAAAAATTTATTCAAAATACAGCAGAACTGACAAAGGAATTACAACAATTAAATAGCTGGATTAAACAACAAATTCAAACTATTCCTCCAGATAAACGCAAACTTATTACCACTCATGATGCTTTCCAATATTATGCTAACACTTATGGAATGGAAATTGTGGGGACTTTAATTGGGATTAGTACCGAAGAAAAACCCAGCGCCAAAACAGTGAAGCAATTAGTTGATGCAATTAAAAAACTAGGGATTCCGGCAATTTTTGCGGAAACTACTATTAATCCGGCTTTAATTAAAACTGTTGCCGAAGATGCAGGGATAAAACTCTCACAAAATCCACTTTACTCTGATTCTATCGGTGCAAAGGGAAGCGATGCAGATACTTACATAAAAATGATGGAAGCCAATACTCGCACTATTGTTGAAGCTTTGGGGGGGAAATATAAACCTTTTCAACCTCAACAGTAAATTTCATCCTCAAACTCTCTCTGAGGAAAGAACTACTTACGCCTTTGATTATCTAGATTGATATTAGTAATACAAAGTTTTTTATTTGGATCATGATCATGACTAATAATCATCAAGATGATCAAATTCATCAACCAGTTAGTAAAGATAGCTTTTCTAAAGAAGAACCCAACGTTAAAGAAAGGAAATTAACTGCTAATCCTGGTGATAGAATTGCTGATGAACCGCAATCAATTGAGGAAAAAGCCCAACAGGTTGCTGTAGATGTCCCTGATATTACAGGTGATCAAATTACA
>RDYJ01000025.1:2445-40576 GCA_004293145.1 Nostocales cyanobacterium
TACTTACTTTATAGTAGAAACTCCTGATGGTGAGAAAAAAGCACTTCATCATGTCAAAGATGCGGAAGAAATTTCTGATGTGATTCGTCAAGCACGAGTTAATGAGGAAGGTGAGCGGATTTGGTGGTAAAGCAGCGGTTAATCTAAAACAATCTTTGACAACTCTATAGGAATCCGATTTGATTGATGATAGTTTGCATGGCGTTTAGGGAATAGGCAAGAAAGAGAGTAGATGTGTACGTAATCTTTTCAAAACTCAAATAGGATTTCTATAGTTGCATTAAATTACGAATTTATCTGTTTAAACTAAGAGTTGGGAGCGGAGAATTTACTTTTATAGGATTCTCCTCCCTGAGTATAGATACTTAGAGGCACATTCGCCATTACTTAACTAAGTATAGTTATATATTATTGCTATTAATGTTTAAGTAATAGTTCCTAAGTAATAAGCTTAATCCATTGATGTAGATATAAAGCAGTTGTTAATCTATTGAAAATAAAGTTTGTGTAAGATATACTCAGTGTTATTACTTGAGTGGCTTTTTGATAACTTTATTTTTGACTTTTAAGTGAATATCCTGAATAATGAAGGTTGGAGAAATCAAATTTATTCTGGATTGGCTCATCAGCCAAAAGGTTATAACCTATGTTATTAGACAATAATCGTCAGGAAGTGTGCAAAAATAGCCAAAAACATAAAATAACTAGAGCAAGCTATTTGTCTAATGGTCGCATGACCATAATATATCTATTTATACTGACTCTACCTTTTAATACTTTTGCTATATTGCGCTCAATATCACTTATATCCAATTTCTATTCCATATTTAATCAGCAAACCTCCCAATTTAATCAGCAAACCTCCCAGCATCCTACATCGATTCCTTGGATTGATAATTCAATATCATGTGAAAATTCTGGTAGAGTTTGGGAAAATGATAAATGTTGGGATAGTGAACACAGTGCGATGTTCTAAATGCAAATTTTTCCAGGTTATGTAAACAATCACAAAGCTCAAATTTTCGATATAAATAGATATGTAATCTATTGTTTCTGTCACCTTGTCTCAACTGCAAGAAACTCATTTAAACCGCGCCCGTGCTAGTCTTAGACAAGCGATATCTTGGTATGGATATCTCCGCAAGTCAGGCCAGCTATCATCCAAACCAGAATTAGCGGGTTTGGTAAAACCAGAAATAGAACTTTTAACCGCCACACTCAACAAGCTAGACTCTAATGTGGTGAGAATAGCGGCGTTTGGTTTGGTGAGTCGTGGTAAGTCTGCGGTGTTAAATTCTTTGTTAGGGGAAAAAATTCTGCAAACAGGACCCCTCAACGGTGTAACTCAATGGCCGCGATCGCTGCGTTGGAAACCAGGAGGAAAGGTTATTGTTGAATTAATTGATACTCCTGGTTTAGATGAAATTGAGGGAGAAACACGGGCGCAAATGGCGCGAGATGTAGCACAGCAAGCTGATTTAATCTTATTTGTGGTTTCAGGAGATATCACTAGAACTGAGTATCAAGCATTGCTAGAATTGCGTCAAGCGCAAAAACCGTTGATTTTAGTATTTAACAAAATAGATTTGTATCCAGATACGGATAGAACGACTATTTATAAAAATTTACAACAATTGGGTGCAGGAAGTCTCCAAGCTAAACCGTTATTACCTGATGAAATTGTTATGGTTGCGGCTGAACCTGCACCAATGGAAGTAAGAGTAGAATACCCGGATGGGAATGTGAGTTATGAGTGGGAAACACCACCACCCCAGGTTGAGGAATTAAAGCAAACTATTTTGAATATACTAAATAGAGAAGGGCGATCGCTCTTAGCTTTAAATGCACTACTTCAAGCGCGGGAAGCTGAGGAAATTATAGCTCAAAAAACTCTTGATTTACGCCAAAAAGAAGCGGAAGATATTATTTGGAAGTTTGCTAAATATAAGGCTTTAGCTATTGGGTTAAATCCGATTGCTTTTTTAGATATTATTGGTGGTGTAATTACAGATTTGGCGTTAATTCGTTCTTTGGCTAGATTATATTCTTTACCGATGACTAGCTATGAAGCGACTAATTTATTAAGAACCATTATATTTAGTTCTGGTGGTTTGTTATTAGGTGAATTAGGCAGTAGTTTTGTATTAGGTTTAGGTAAAAGTACCGCTGCGATCGCTAGTGGTGATAATCCTCTCAATATTACTACCTTTGCTGGCAGTGCGATCGCTCAAGCTGGTATTGCTGGTTATGGATCTTATACTGTAGGTAAAGCTGCACAGGTTTATTTAGAAAAGGGCTGTACGTGGGGACAATTGGGCGCTAGTACGGTGATTGAGGAGATTTTGAGTCAAGTTGATAAAAATACAATTTTGTATCGGTTACAGAAAGAATTAGGTCGATAGCTTCAGATTGTATCGTTTTTTAATTATTTGTCTGAATCAGGATGTCCAGGATTTGAGGATTGACAGGATGTTTTCTCTATTTATCTGTGTTTATCTGCGTTTATCTGCGTTCAGTTATTTTTGATGTTTTTTAACAAACCGCTCCAGACACAGAGGACACAGAGAAATATTTTCAGTTATCAAAATGATGTACTAAATTTGTAATTTGTCAGAATCAGGATATCCAGGATTTGAGGATTTATGGCTAACGCCACGCTACGCGAACAGGATGTGATTGAATGATTTTTTGTGAGGATGTTGGGTATTTTTCAGGATGTTTTTGAATGATTGTTTTTGAAAAATTTAAATCATCTAAAAATTACTATCCTGTTAATCCTTTAATCCTGGATATCCTGATTCAGACAATTGAGAAATTCAAATTCCCAACTTATTTATAAAATAGAATATCTAAAAAATATCAAAATCAGAAAAATCCTCACATCCAAAAAATCATCCTCAGCTAAAATCATGTAAATCCTTAAATCCTGGATATCCTGATTCTGACAGTTGAGAAATACAGATTCCCAACTTCTGGTAAAAATATTGTCATTTATTTTATCCTATATAAAGCAGCTAAAAAACAAGCGCCATGCCCAAACGCCTCCTAGTGGTCGAATCACCCGGAAAAGTCAAAAAACTGAGTCAAATTCTCGGTGCAGATTGGATTGTTCGCGCTAGTTGTGGACATATCCGCGAACTCAGTAATGAGGGTGATGATTCACTGGGATTTACAATGGATGGTAATACTGTTCGCTGTAATTATGTACCCCGTGACCAACGCGCAAAAGAAACAATTCAACAACTAAAAGCCGCTGTTAGACAGGTTGATGAAGTCGTTTTAGCAACAGACCCAGACCGAGAAGGAGAAACCATTGCTTGGCATCTTAAAGAAACTTTAGGTTTGAGAGAACCCAAGCGAGTAGTTTATACTGAGATTACAGCATCGGCAGTTCAAAATGCGATCGCACATCCCAGAAAACTTGACACTAATTTAATCGGTGCAGGATTATGTCGTGATTGTCTTGATAAGTTGGTAGGTTATAAAGGTAGTCCCCTAGTTTGGGCATTAAATAACGGTGCGAAAAGCGTAGGTAGAGTCCAAAGCGCCACATTACACCTAATTTGTCAGCGCGAAAGAGAAATTCTGGCTTTTGTCCCCCAAGATTACTGGAGTGTTTGGGTAGACTATCAAGAAGGATTTCGGGCTTTTTACAAAAGTATGGCAAATACTGAGAAAGAAACAGCAGAACCAGAAACTGAAACTCATGATGATGCAGCCGGTAATAACCCAGAGAAACCCGAATCTAAACGAGTTCTTTCTGAAGCAGAAGCAAACAGATTAGTTGAAGAAGCAAAACGTCATCCCCATCAAATTATTCAAGTAGAAGGGAAGCTTGTTTATCGTCAACCCCCTCCACCATTTACCACCTCTACCCTGCAACAAGCAGCCGGTTCTAAGCTGAAATTTGCCCCAGACAAAACCATGCAGGTAGCCCAAAAGCTATATGAGGCAGGGTTAATTACATATATGCGTACAGATTCAGTGATGCTGAGTCCTGAGTTTTGTGCCAGTGCGCGTAAATGGTTGGAAGAACATGATCCGCAAAATGTGCCTCAGCAAGTAGCAAAACACCGCAGTAGTAAAACAGCACAGGAAGCACATGAAGCGATTCGTCCTACAGATGTGTTTCGTCCTTCGGTGCAATTGCGGGCAGAATTACCTGATGATGAGTTTAACTTGTATGTGATGATTTGGAAAAGAGCAGTTGCCTCTCAATGTCGTCCTGCTCAACTTCGTAAAACTCTGATAATTACGAAATCAGGTAATATTTTATGGCAAGCTAGAGGGCAAGTAATTGAATTTTACGGTTATGCAAAATATTGGCTGAATCTGAGCAAAGATGCAGTTTTACCTGCTTTACAACAGGGACAAATACTAACTTTAGAAAAAGCCGGACATGACCAAAAACAAACCCAACCACCACCAAGATATAGTGAGCCAAAACTTGTACAATTAATGGAACGTAAAGGTATTGGTCGTCCTAGTACCTATGCTCCTACAGTTGCTACTTTAAAAAAACGCAATTATGTAGAGTTGAAAAAAGACAATCTTCAACCTACAGCCTTGGGTTTAGAAGTTGATGAATTTTTACAAAAGGCGTTACCAGATTTATTAGAAGCAGAATTTACTGCCAAAATGGAAGATGCACTAGATGCAATCTCTGAAGGAAAAAACTCTTGGCAACATTACCTAACTACTTGGAATCAAAATTATTTTGTACCCGCGCTTTCCAAAGCTAAAACTGTGGTTGTTAATTCATCAACTACAGATAAAACTAATAATTTAGTTGAACGTAAATATGAAACTTCTAAAACTCGTTGTCCTGATTGTAAGAACTGTTTAGCTAAAATTCCCAGCAGTAAAGTTAAAAAGAAATACTTTCTTAAATGTGTGAGTGGCTGTGAAAACATTGTACTATTTTGGAGCGATTTTAACAAAAAGTGGGAAGCGCCGAAAACTAAAACATCTTCAGATGAAAACGCTCCCAAAGCTTCAGCAAAAATCACTGCATATCCCTGTCCAGTATGTCAGAAACCTTTAGAGGAATACAGCTATATTAAAGATGGACAGAATAAAACTATGCTACGGTGTTCTGGTCAGGAGTCATGGAAAGATAAGAAACATAAAGATGTGGCTTATTTTCATACAGCCAAAGGATGGTGGAGTCCTAAATTTGGTAACTTAGCGACAATCATTCCTGAAACTGTATCATCCCCAAAAAAGTATAGAAATTAACTAAAAAATTCTCTTTAAATTGTTACCGTTAATCAGAGTTTAGTCAATGCTTGTCGGTTAAGAAAGGTAAAAATTAAAAGCAAAACCTTGACCTGAAAACCACCAACTTCTTAACCGAGTAGTATTGTCTACTTTCTCTCTTTATCTCACACAAATAAGGTGAAAGTATCATGACAACTTTTGACGGAGTTCACGCTGCAAATAACTCCGAACTAAATCAAGCAAAAACCATTCAACAAGCAATTCTGGAAGCTATTGTAGAAGCCAGAGAAATTTGTGATCAAAATGGAACGAATTCACCTAATTGTGCCGTAGCTTGGGATATAGTTGAAGAATTGCAAGCAGAAAAAGCCCATCAAGAACAAGCAAAAAAACGTCAAACCTCCCTAGAAAGTTACTGTGAAATGTACCCAGATGCCCTAGAGTGTTTAATGTACGATCTGTAAATTATAGCAGGAGTCAGGAGTCAGGAGTCAGAATATAAAATTATTTACCCCTTTCTTCCTTTCTTCCTTTCTTTGCGCCTTTGCGCCTTTGCGTGAGATAAAAAAAGCGATCGCACCCCCAAAAACCAGGAATGCGATCGCTTTTTTAATCTGCACTATCGCGCAAAATTCACTAACCAACCAAATGCAACTGATTAAGCACCATACTCACCAAATGATGAGTAATTGGTAAACTATCAACCACCATCCCCAAACACAACAACATCATGTAAGAGATGGAATATAAAAACAACTCTCTGGCTATAGTTTTATCCTCTGGGTTTTGCAACAACCGCCAAGACTTATGGACAAATCCCCCGCCCAAAGTCAAAGCAATCACCACATAAACAATCCCACTAGCGTGTAAAGGATAAAACAGCAGCACTGTGGCAGTTACGGTAATCACAGTGTAGTACCAAATTTGTCGCACCGTGGCTTTATCCCCCGCTACCACAGGTAACATGGGTATGCCAACCTTAGCGTAGTCATCCCTAATCATCAAAGCCAAAGCCCAGAAATGAGGCGGAGTCCATAAAAAGACAATGGCAAAAATTAACCAAGCTGCCCAACTTAAAGTATCAGTCACCGCAGCCCAACCGACTAAAGCCGGTATTGCACCCGCAGCACCACCAATGACAATATTTTGAGTGCTGTGACGTTTTAGCCAATGGGTATAGACCAAAACATAAAAAACGATACCGGAAAATGCTAAAAATGCAGCCAGGAGATTGGCGAATACTGATAGGAGAGTAAAAGAACCCACAGCCAGAGCGATCGCAAAAATCAACGCATCACGAGGCTGAACCCTACCAGAAGGCATAGGACGATGGCGCGTCCGTTCCATATCATAATCTATATCTCGGTCATAGATACAGTTTATTGTTTGGGCGCTGGCAGCGGCTAAAGTACCACCAATCAAAGTTACAATTAACAACCAGGGATCAACTTGACCCTTAGCAGCTATCCACATACTTCCAGCCGTTGTAATTAACAGCAAAGGAATAATGCGGGGTTTAGTTAGCTGGTAATAGCTATGAATAACCTGTAGAAACGTATCGTGGTGGCGACGAGAGACATTAGTCTCAATCATTTTGGCTCTCTCTTTCCTTAATTTGTCAATAACTGAGGGAATAGGGAATTCTTAACAGGGAACAGGGAACAGCGAGAATAATCACCAATTACCAATTACCAATTACCAAATCACCAATTACCCATTCGCAATTTTGATTTCTGGGTTAGCAAACCTATCTCGTACTGCTAAAACCGTAAACATCACCAAACTACCCAACAAAGTTGCACCTACAGCTTGATGAGTTACAGTTAGAGGCTCGACTTGTAGATGTAATCGGAAAGTAGCAACTCCCAACAGCAGTTGTAAAATCAACAAGCTACCAGCAATATTTGCCAGTCGTCGTAATGTGGGATGCAGAGCTGGTGTGCGCCAGGATACAAATACAATAGCCAAAGTAGCCACCGTTGGCGGGAGCAACCCAAAAATATGGCTATACATCACACCACAGAGTTGATCCCCAGCAAAACATTGGTGTAGCGCCCAGCGAGAACCTACCACTGCACCAAGTAGACTTTGTACATATACCAAAACAGAGGCAACTAAACTGATCCAAGGCAACTTACCAACAGTTCCCGTTGCCTGATAGGGACTGAGTGCAGTACCGATGACTAGGAGGGTAGTGAAAAATAATAGCGCCGTTCCCAGATGGGCAGTCACAATATCAAACCGCAACAATTCGGTAACGGTAAGCCCTCCCAAAACACCTTGGAAAACAATTAAAAATAGGGCAAATGTAGAAGCCCAAGGCAGCCAGTTGGGTAAAACACGACGATGCCACCAGGATAAACCTGCCAGAGAGATCGCACTTACTCCAATCAAAGCCGCATCCAGTCTATGAAACCACTCCAAGAATACTTGAAGATTCATTTGCTTGGCTGGCACCAATTCCCCATAGCACAGAGGCCAGTCTGGGCAAGCAAGTCCAGCATTCATCACACGGGTGGCACTGCCTATGGCCATCAAAATCAAGGTGGCTATGCAAATTTTCCACACCAAGCGACGAATGATTTCCTTGGGGCTGTTGTGTTGGGCTGCCGCTTCATTTTGTTGTTCTAGGACAAATTCGTTCATCAACGATACCTTATCCCCGCTTGAGGTAGATCTTCTTAAAATTCTCTCTTTACCCAAGTTGCATGAGTTTAACCGTGATGGGGAGATGGGAAGATGAGGAGAAAAATTAATTCTGACTCCTGACTCCTGTACAGACGTTTCGGCGAAACGTCTCTACTGACTCCTATCTCCTAACTCAAAGTAAGCAACTTACGTTATTTGATCGGTCTAGACCTATCTACACCCTAACCTATGAGCTAGGATTTATAGATTGGCTTTCACTTATACTTTGAATCACTTCCAGCACTTTTAGCTGTAAGATTTAGGTATTTTTTAAGATGTGAATCATTAAATAATGGCAATTATTTAAAATTTCCGAAAATCTTGCTTAAATTTTGCTTAAATTTTGGTGCTAATGATCATTTTTCCTTAGAGATATCACATCAATACCTTTTACTCAAGATTGGTTCACTAATCAAAAAAATTAATAAAAATTTCAGACATTCAGAGTCCATATCCCCAAGGCTGCACTACCTTAGTAAGTGAGTTACTTTGAAATAACGTAATCAATTCAGTTAAGTAAGCCGTGAAAATTCCAAGTTCGATCTGGACGTTACTCATTGGCATCGTCCTAACGCTAGTCAGCCTCTGGTACGGTCAAAATCACGGTCTGTTGCCTACAGCAGCATCGGATGAAGCCGTATTGATAGATGGTCTATTCAGTGCGATGTTAACAGTTTCTATAGGTATATTTCTCTTAGTAGAAGGTATTTTAATCTATGCAGCATTTAAATACCGTCGCCGTGCAGATGACAACGATGATGGACCACCCATTGAAGGTAACGTCCCTCTAGAAATACTCTGGACGGCGATCCCAGCAATTATTGTCATCGGGATTTCTATCTATAGTTTTGATGTATACAACGAAATGGGCGGATTTAATCCCCATGCAGTCCATGAAGCCCCAATCATGGAAGAATCAATGGCAATGCCTGGAACTGCTATTGCTGCCACTTTAAGCGATACACCTCCCAACACAGAAGCAAATCTAAACCAAGAAAAATCTGACGAGTCCATGCAAGACCCGGCCACAGCAGCAGTCCGCAATCAGGAAATGCCCCAAATGCGTAATGCTCCCGGTGTCGGTAGCGTTGCTCCTACCTTGGGCGCAAGTCGGGAAAAAGAGGGACAACCACCGCAATTAGTCGTTAACGTCTCTGCACTCCAGTACGCTTGGATTTTTACCTACCCAGATACAGGCGTGACTACAGGGGAACTTCATATTCCCGTTGGGCAGCAAGTGCAAATGAACATGACAGCTAACGATGTCATTCATGCCTTTTGGGTTCCAGAATTCCGCCTGAAACAAGATGTGATCCCCGGTAGACAAACCGAGATTAGCCTCACACCCAGAAAAATAGGTACTTATACCTTGATTTGTGCGGAACTGTGTGGACCATACCACGGCGCAATGCAAACCCAGGTAGTGGTAGAGTCTCAAGAGGCTTTTGATAGCTGGATGCAAGAACAACTAGTTGCTAGTAAAGAAAACCTCAATCAAGCAGTTGCCATCAACCCCAGCGATTTATCCGCAGATGAATTTCTGGCTCCCTACACCAAAAACATGGGCATTCACGCAGAAATGGTGCATCAAGTTCACCATTAGTCAACGGCTAATGACTAATAACAAATGACCAATGACTAACTGACTATGACACAAGCACAATTACAAGAAACTACCAATCTTTCCACCCCTCATCAAGAAGCAGAGGTGAGAAAGTGGTGGGAATTTTTTACATTCAGTACCGACCATAAGGTAATTGGGATTCAATACCTAGTTACATCTTTTATTTTCTACTGCATTGGCGGTGTGATGGCTGACTTGGTGCGGACAGAACTCCGCACCCCAGAGGTGGATTTTGTCACCCCAGAAGTCTATAACAGCCTGTTCACACTTCACGCCACGATCATGATCTTCCTGTGGATTGTTCCAGCAGGGGCGGGTTTTGCTAACTATCTCATCCCCCTGATGATTGGGGCTAGGGATATGGCATTTCCTCGGTTAAATGCGGTAGCTTTTTGGATGATCCCCCCGGCGGGTGTGTTACTTACCCTGAGTTTAGCGGTGGGTGATGCCCCGGATGCCGGTTGGACTTCCTACCCTCCTTTGAGCTTGGTAACAGGTCAAGTGGGTGAAGCAATTTGGATTATCAGTGTCCTGCTGTTGGGTACGTCTTCGATTTTGGGGGCGATTAACTTTCTCGTCACCATCATCAAAATGCGTGTTCCCAGTATGGGAGTCCATCAAATGCCCTTGTTTTGCTGGGCGATGTTGGCAACTTCGGCACTGGTATTGATATCTACACCTGTTCTAGCCGGGGCATTGATTCTCCTGGCCTTTGACTTATTGGCAGGAACAACATTTTTTAACCCAACTGGTGGTGGTGATCCGGTAGTTTACCAGCATATGTTCTGGTTCTACTCTCACCCGGCGGTTTACATTATGATTTTGCCGTTTTTTGGAGCAATTTCGGAAATCCTGCCAGTTCATGCCCGTAAACCTATCTTTGGTTATAAGGCGATCGCCTATTCTTCCCTAGCGATCAGCTTTTTAGGTTTAATTGTCTGGGCGCACCATATGTTTACCAGCGGTATCCCTGGTTGGTTGCGGATGTTCTTTATGATCACGACGATGATCATTGCTGTTCCCACTGGGATCAAAATTTTCGGTTGGTTAGCAACTATCTGGGGTGGCAAAATCAGCCTCAATAGTCCCATGATTTTTGCAATGGGTTTCTTGGGAACCTTCGTGATTGGTGGTATTAGTGGTGTGATGTTGGCATCAGTACCCTTTGATATTCACGTTCACGATACCTATTTTGTCGTCGCGCACTTGCACTACGTTCTCTTTGGTGGTAGCGTACTCGGAATTTTCGCAGCAATTTACCATTGGTTCCCGAAAATGACGGGACGAATGATGAACGAATTTTGGGGTAAGGTTCACGCGGTTTTGACCATTGTTGGTCTCAATATGACTTTTTTACCCATGCACAAATTGGGGATGATGGGTATGAATCGCCGTATTGCCCAATATGACCCCAAATTCACTTCTTTGAATGAAATCTGCACTTACGGCTCTTATATCCTCGCAATTTCGACTTTACCCTTTATTATCAATGCCGTATGGAGTTGGTTATACGGACCCAAAGCTCCTAATAATCCTTGGCGCGGTCTGACTTTAGAGTGGATGACAACTTCACCACCAGCAATTGAGAATTTTGAAAAACTACCGGTTTTGGCTACCGGACCCTATGACTACGGCGTGAAAGAGAAAAAAGTTGATGTCAATCAAGTATTAAGCGCCAAACCAGACGAACCATATCCAACTATTGAGTCTGGTGTGTAATTCGTAATAATGCCAGGCTACGCCAACGTAATTCGTAATTCGTAATTGAAAGAAAATTATGAATTATGAATTATGAATTATCAATTACCAATTACCAATTTATAAATTCATGCAAAGTCAAATAATTGACCCAGCGAAAATCGAAGAGAATCATCATCATACGTCCGTAGATGCTCATCATGAAGCACATCCAGACCATCGCTTGTTTGGGTTGGTGGTGTTCCTGATTGCGGAAGGAATGATATTTATGGGGATGTTCGGAGCTTATTTAGCTTTCCGTTCTACCTTACCTGTCTGGCCTCCTGCGGGTACACCGGAGTTAGAACTGTTGTTACCTGGTGTGAATACAGTGAATTTGATCGCCAGCAGTTTTGTCATGCACAATGCTGATACTGCAATTAAAAAGAATGATGCCAAGGGGATGCGTACCTGGTTGGCTATTACTGCGGCGATGGGTGCGATTTTCTTGGTAGGGCAGGTTTATGAATATACCCATCTGGAATTTGGGTTGACTACCAATTTATTCGCTAGTACATTTTACGTTTTAACTGGGTTTCACGGTTTGCACGTTACCATCGGTGTTTTAGCGATTTTGGCGGTGTTGTGGCGATCGCGTACTCCCGGTCATTACAGCAACGAAAAACACTTCGGTATTGAAGCTGCTGAACTGTACTGGCACTTTGTAGACGTAATTTGGATTATTTTGTTCGGATTACTCTATTTACTGTAGGTATTTATTTCTTGGTTGTTCACTCCACTCGAATAACTAACAGTCCCCCACCCAGGGGGTTTTTTATTGCCATTAAAACTGCATTTACCCCAAATTTCGCAGATGTGACTCATATTAATAAGTAATTAATAAGTAATTAATTAATAAGTAAGTGGGCGTTAAAAATTGTCGTTATGGCAAGGCACTCATGCAAGAGGGAAGAGACTTTCAGTGATTTTACCTTTTCGTACTTGCTTCGGTTTTTTCGAGCCGACTTACTTACTGTTCGGTTAAGAGTTTTTGTAGGTTGGGTTCAAGAAAGCGCAAGCGATTTCGGCAGTGCGCTCCGTAAAACTTGGCGTGTAGCGGTTCAACACCTGTAGTAACAGTCTGATATCATTCTTTTTGTGTAATTCAGACAAAATTGATTATGGAAGCAAGCTTTTTGAGTACGGTTGTTTTACCGATCGCTCTAGCTATCATTATGCTAGGAATGGGTTTATCTCTTGTCCCAGAAGATTTCCAGCGTGTAAAGAAATATCCCAAAGCTGTCTCAATTGGCTTGATTAGTCAGTTAGTTTTTTTACCTATTATTGGTTTTGTTATTGCTAAAGTTGTCCCCATGCAACCAGCGCTCGCTATGGGATTAATGATAGTAGCACTGTGTCCAGGTGGGGCATCCTCAAATATAGTTACATTCCTCGCTAAAGGTGATGTTGCACTCTCAGTTACTCTGACGGCTTTTAGCAGTGTAATTACAGTATTCACAATTCCGGTGTTGGGAAACCTAGCATATCAGCATTTTATCGGACAAACTGCGGCGATCGCTCTACCTATTGGGGCAACAATAGTACAAATTTTTCTGATCACGCTTCTGCCTATTGGGTTAGGAATGGTTTTCCGACAGATATTTCCAGAAGTTGCTCGTCGTCTGGAAAAAGTGACTAACCGTCTAGCAGTTGGTTTCCTGGCGCTAATTATTCTCTTGCTCGTGATTCGTGAGTGGAATCGTATCCCCGGCTTTATTGTCCAAGTTGGAGTTGGCATTGTACTGTTGAATGTGATCTCAATGCTGGCGGGGTTTTATGTTAGCAAGCTGTTTAAGCTTAATACTCCTCAACAAATCTGCATTGGGATTGAAGTGGGGATTCAAAATGGTACATTAGCGATCGCCATTACTGCCGGATTACTCAATAATCCTGATATGGCTATACCCGCTGCGGTTTACAGTTTATTTATGTATGTTACAGGGTTTATTGCTATTAACTACGGGAGAAAATTGGCTGCAACTAACCCAGTTCTAGAAAGTCAGGTTTAGCCCGGGTTTTTACTGCTGACTGGTGCTGTAAATTCTGGTTGTTAACAAGCATTTTGCCACCAACTTCGCAGAGGATCATTTTTTCCTGGTACGTAATGTCCTTTAATCCTAATTGCATTGAGTACATTACTTAATACTGAAGAATCAATACTTTCCTTTTCTGACCAATGCTTGATTATTTCTGAAGTTGATAAAATCTGAATATTGGGAGCTTCTTTTTTAATAAATGAAATTGCTCGTTTATCATCAGTTGCTACTGCCCATTTTCGATGAACCGCTATCGCACAAGTTGCTGATTCACCATCATCAAGAATAGCCGCATAGTTAACAAAAGATTCTTCCTCTGCTTCTGATTCAAAATCTACAACTTTTAATAAACCTTGTTGAATAGCTGCTTCAAACTCTAACACAGCATCATTTTCTTCTTCCTGAAGTTGTTGGAGTGTGTTTAATTCGCGTTCTTGGACAACTGTAGTCACGACAATTTCCGCAGGAAGAGATTTCAATATTGCTAGAAAGTGACCTGATGCACAAAGGTTAAGAACACAACAAGCATCAAGAATAATGTGGGAGTGAGTGATTTGCATAACAATTTATATAGAATCCTCACTTCCCAGCAGTTTGGATTTGACGCAAATCAAAATCCGTATCTTCTTCCATCATTCCGCTTGAATACTTCCGTAATGCTTCGGCAATACGACGAGCTTCTAAACGACCAACATGGAGAAATTCAGCAAAACGCCCTTCGGTAATTAAACCTTGATCTAATGCTTCAATTGCGAGGTGTTGATAATGCAATGGCATCATATCAATCCTTTGCGGTATTTGTTCTAAACCCAGTTCCTCCTGTACCTTTCTAACTTTTAAACCTCTATCTCGCAATTTATCCCAAGTTCCAGACGGTAGAAGTTCCATTTCTTCTAACCGATAAACTAGGGCTTCTACGGACACACCATAATAATGGGCTAGTGTAAATAAATTAGTCGGCGTGAATTTGCCATGAGTACGGTACATATCATTAAACCGCTTGAGCAATCCACTGGTAGGCATGAGGAAATATTTGGGGAAAGTTTCCGCTAGTTGCTCACTTTCAGGAAATCGTTGATATTGACCATCAAAATGGAATTCAGGTTTTTGCCGATGTGCGAGAAAATGCAGGTATCCATGCGCCATTGACCAGCGTCTTCGCTCCTCTGGATGATTGGCATTGATAGCCATACAACCACCAACTTGTTCGTTATAGCTATACACTTCTGAGTATTTTTGCGGCATCTGCAAATAGAAGATCCGTAACCCCACATCTTGTTCTAGGATGTCCCGCAGTTGGGAAATAGGGGCATCACCTAAACCCAATCGTTGACGCTCTGCTATTGCTATACTCTCCGCAGCAGATTTAATCGGCATATCTGTTACCTGATACTCAAGAGGATAGTTACGCGGTATTGGCGCATCCATTATCTTCTCAAGTTCTAGGTAATTTTGACATAAATCCTCTAAATGAAGAATGAATGGTTTAATCTCTGCCTCTTCCTTCTCACTGCGTTGAAATACTGCTCTAAACTGCACTTCAAACGGTTGTATAACTGGACGCGATCGCACAAAATCACTCACAGAACGTCCGTAAGCACGAGCCAGTTTAATTAGTTCATTGGCCTTGAGACGGCGTTCTCCTTTCTCTATCGCAATTACAGTAGTGCGTGCAGCATCAATAATCTTGGCTGCATCAGCCTGAGTCATGCCACATTTTTTACGGGCTTGTTGTAGGAGTTCACCTAATGTCCGCAGGTCAATATTATCCAGGATGTTGGTAGTCATGATATTTTCCCTCAACTTTTGTGACAAGGTGAGATATCCAATAATGTCAGATATTTATACTGTTATTATAGTTTTAATGTCAGGTTGTCAGGCAATGGATTTTATCTTTATTTTTCTCATTCTGTTCATCCTGTATCCCTTACGGGAGACGTATGGCTTACGCCACGCAAGCTAGAGCCATAAATCCTGATTCAGACATTTTAATCTTTTTATGAGGTGCGTTAGTCTTTAGCAGAAAGCACCCTACTGCCCTATGATTTTAATACTCTCTTTTTTAATCAGGGAAGATGCACGTTATTAGTTTTAAAATATTAAGAGAATATACAGAAAACCACGCTGATTGTGAGGAAGCACTAAACAACTGGTATAAAATTGCTAGTAAAGCTAAATGGTCAAACTTGGTTGAAGTACAGCAGGTTTTTCCCAAAGCTGAGGCTGTAGGTAATTTTACAGTTTTCAATATTAAAGGCAATAAATACCGCTTGATTGTTAGTATAGATTATGAAGGTCAATTAATTTATATTAAATATATCCTCACCCATTCAGAATACGATAAGGATAATTGGAAAAATGACCATTACTTTTAATCCAGAAAGATACAAAGAACTATTAACAGTCTATCTTCCCAAACTTATCAAGACCGAAGCAGAAAATGAACAAGCTTTAGCTATTGTGGAAGATTTAATGCATCGGGAACGCACACCTGAAGAGAATGAACTATATCAATTATTAATAACTTTAATTGAAAAGTTTGAACAAGAATATTATCAAATTAATCAACAGAATAATCCCCAATCTATGCTGTTATTTCTTTTAGAAGAATCTGACAAAAGCAAAACTAATTTACAAGCTGTTTTAGGTTCAGAAATTTTGGTTGATGATATTTTATATGGTAATCAAAATATAACTTCAGAATTAGCCCAAAAATTGGGAAACTTTTTTCATGTGGAAGCAAGTTTATTTCATGATTAGGCGTGATAATTTTATTTTTTGCTCTAAGATTTTTATATCTTGACTGCGTTTTATTCCTCTGACTTTTATATTATTTTATCCTCATAATCTGATGATTTATTCTTGCAGCAATGCTCGAAACCTTACATCGTTGCGGATGTTGTCAAATACAGAGTGATTTTTCACCAATTCTCGATATTCTTCAGGATTTAAATTGATAGCTTGTTTTAAGTTATAGATTGCTTGATCAACATTTTCTAGCAAAGCATAGCAGCCAGCTTTACAGTACCAAGCTTTGTAGTCGTCAGGTTTGATTTTGAGTGCCGTATCCCAAGCGACAATCGCTTCTTCATATTTTCCTAACTTAGTAAGTGCTACACCTTTGTTGTTCCAAGCTTTGTGGTAGTCAGTTTTGATTTTAAGTGCCACATCGTAAGCTGCAATCGAGTCTTCATTTTTTCCTAAATTAAACAATGCCAAGCCCTTGTTGTACCAAAGTTCGTATAAGTCAGGTTTAATTTTGAGTGCAGTATCCCAAGCTGCAATTGCTTCTTCATTTTTTTCTAAATTAAATAGTGCCAAACCTTTGTTATACCAAGCTTCGTCCCTGTCAGGCTTGATGTTGAGTGTGACATCATAAGCTGCGATTGCTTCTTCATTTCTTCCTAAATTAAACAACATACAGCCCTTGTTGTTCCAAGCTTCATAGTCGTTAGGTTGAATTTTGAGTGTGGCATCCCAAGCTGCAATCGCTTCTTCATTTCTTCCTAAATTAGCCAGTGCATTGCCTTTGTGATTCCAAGATTCATGATCGTCAGATTTGATTTTGATTGCTTCTTCATAAGCTTCTATAGCTTCTGCATATTGTCCTAAATTAGCCAGTGTATTGCCCTTGTTATGCCAAGCTTCATGATCGTCAGGTTTGATTTTAAGTCCAGCCTCATAAGCGGCGATAGCTTCTGTATATTGTTTTAAATTAAAGAGTGCCACCCCTTTGTTATACCAAAGTTCGTACAAGTCAGGTTTGATTTTGAGAGCAGCCTCCCAAACGACAATTGCCTCTTTATCGCGCCTTAAAAAATCAGCCTTATAACCAAATTTAAATAATGAATTTAACATCTCTGTAGGATATTTTTTTGCTAGTTTTAACAGCAAATTCAATAACCTTGAAATATATTCCTCAACTTCTACCTGCTTTCCCTTCGCCTCAATTTGACCATCACGGGGTTCAAAAATCCCTTCAACATTAATCAGATAGGGTAAAGTTGTGCGTATTTGCCACCAATGCCAAATTTGCCTTAAGAGATTTCCATCTACCATCATTCGCGCTGTAGGCTCAACAGTGAAAGGATAAAGCTTAATCCCCATTTTTTGTAGCAATTCCACAGCATCATAAATATAAATTGCAACAGGATATTTTTTAATAGTCTTTTGATAGCGTTCTTCCCACGTACCATTTAGCGTATCGCGGAAGTTATCTATTGTCAGAAACCGATCATAATTTTTTGTACTGCGGAGATTTTCAACAATATTTCTAAAAGTGCGATCATTTCTTTGAGCAATGCGAGAATAATCATCAGGATTAGCTTGGATATTCGCTTGATGTATCGTTTCTCTCAAAACGCCAATGATTGCTTCTTCATTGGGTTCAGGTAAATCATAAATTTCAAAGCGTTTCCAAAATGAATATTTATCAAATTCTAGTTTTTCCCATTCACTGGGTTCATCAGGAAATTCTCTTTCTTTTTCATTTCTGGCTGTGGCAATAATGCGAATATCTTCTTTACGACAAAGTTTTTCGTAAGCTTCTAGGGTATTAAATAACCGTTCTTGTAGTGGCTTGTTTAACGGTTGTAGTGGATCATCTGCCTTTGGTGATTGCTCAATGCGTCCACCAAACATTTTATTATTCAGATCATCAAGAAAAAAAAGCAACTTGCGATCTGTACCAATCTTATCTTCTGGTAATATGGGTGGTGCTTCCAGCCACTCACCACGCTTGAGTTTAAGAATTGTCCAGCCTTCGTTATTCAGTCTATCGGCTAAATTTGCTGCTTCTCTTGTTTTACCCCATCCTGTTGGTGCGAGAATCAATAACCAACGATGTTGATCTAATTTCTGTTTAAGTTCATCTTGAGTGTTAAGCCCTGGAACACGATCCTGATAGGGTATTTTATAATCAGCTAATGGGTCATTTTCCTTACCACCCAAAAGTATTTGTAAGGCGTTGCTTTGTGGTTTAATAACCTCAAATGGGAAAGTATCAGGTAGAAGCTTACGCTTGCGATTCTGCTGAATTCCCCACCAGATCAAGCGTACAATGGCAAGTAAGCTACCAGTGCCAAAGGAGACAATAAGGATATCTTTGTTGTGAATAATAAAATTCTGGATTTGGTTCCACAAGTTTTGGACTTGCTGAAGCCAAATGTAAAAAGCCTGATGACTCATAGGGGTGTTAATAACTACATATATATAAATTGTAGTCTCTTTTTTCTACATCCCACATGAGTATACCCAGAAATTCATCCAGATTATCAAGCATCCCTGAACTATATAATTAGGTTTGTCTACGTCTATCTGCGGTTTTAAATTAATTTGCAGATTAATTAATACTCATACCTAATCTGATATTCACTAGCTTCGTTGATACCCCCTACCTGTTGGTAGATATCGCTTTGACTCAAATAAATATCTTTGTGTTTATCAACAGAAGAGTCCAACTTCTCAAAATGTAGTTGGATTTCTTTACTGATTGGGTTAAAAACTGTATTCAGGTATTTTAAGCGCAAGAACACTCGAAAATTGTCGTGATCAGCAAATTCATAAATCTTTCCTGGCTCTAAGTTTAGCTCAGTCATAATTACTCTCATCCAGTTTATAATTTGGCTTCTGGATATATTATTTGAAACTCTGGGAGAAGTTTCCTACCTTCAGGATAAATACTACTGTTTCTTCGTACCTCTATCAGATGAGATGCCTTAACTTTGTGTTAGTTAGAGTTCAGGAAAATAATAACAGCAAAAAGAAGCGCATCCTTGATGAAATGCGCCTTTTTTAAGTTGAGTATTTTCTCTTTATGCAGAAACTGGCATTCTGAGATTGACACTCACTGCTTGCAACTCCTTCGCTTTCTCCTCTGGTAAAGCATCATTAGCAAACATCCCCGCTGCAAGTTCTGTTCCTGCCAAATACTTCAAGCGATCGCTCGTGCGGTATGGTGGATAAAACTGGGCGTGTAAATGTGCTTCAGGATGCGGTAATCCATCCGTTGGCGCTTGAAACCAAGCCATTAAATAAGGGAAAGGACGATTCCACAAGCCGTCATATTTGAGAGTGACGGTTTTTAAAGCTTTAGCAAGTCCCCAACGTTGTTCTAAATTTAAGTCAGAGAAAGTGGCAACTGCTTGTTTTGGTGCTACCCAAACCTCATAAGGATAACGCGCACAGACGGGAACGAAGGCGATCGCATCCTCATCTTCATAAATGATCCGTTGCTTGTCAGCAATTTCTTTTTGAATTAAATCCGCTAACAACCCGCGTTGATGTTCCTGATAATACCGTTCCTGTTGTTCTAACATCTGCGCTGGCACTGGTGGCACAAAGGGATAGGCGTAAATTTGCCCATGAGGGTGGTGTAAAGTCACACCTACTTCTACACCTTTATTTTCAAAGGGTAGCACATATTGAATTTGGGGATTTTTGCCTAAAACCTCCGTGCGATCGCCCCAAACTTGCAAAATTAAATCCAAATGTTCCACTGTCAAGGATGACAACGAAGCACGAGCATCCTGAGTAAATACTACTACCTCACACGCGCCATTTGCAGGTACAGTTTCCACAATGCAATCAGGGGGATTTTTTGCCGTTGTCACCATCGAGGGGAAACGGTTCTCAAATACTGCCACATCATATTTACCAACAGGTATTTCCGTGGGCAAATTAGGGTTGCGGCTGGGAGCAAGAGGGTTATATTCTGGAGGTGGTAAGAAAGTCCGTCCTTGACGATGACTAGCATAAGCCACCCATTCACCTCGCAGGGGATGCCAACGCAGGTGGGGATTTGCCCGCACTGGCTCATTACTAGGGCTAGTAGCTGTAATCTGATCAGAAATGGGGCAACGACTATACAAAGTCATTTGCCGTCCATCCGGCTTTAACAAGCTGTGGGAGTACATAATCCTTGTCCTGAAAGAGTAGCAGCACGGATCGCTGCAATAGGAAATTTGGGAGTGCGATCGCCGTACAATAAACCGTTAGCTTCTTGGAAAGTATCTGTGAATTGTGTGTAACAAAAGCCACTGAATATCTCAATATTATTCACAGTTTCGAGTAGAGCAGCGTACTTCATTTCTAGCTCGGAGATATTCCAGCAACGCTCATATCCCCAAGCTTTATCTGCATCAGGTTGAGTCGCAGGTGCATAAGCAATACCACCAAACTCTGTCAACATGATCGGTTGTCCTTGGTGTGGATAATTGTCCAAGGTGAGGATACGTCCACCAGGACGCTTACGCTCAAACAAATCTGATAATTTTACTTCTGGTCCATAGCGGTGAAGCAATTGCTGGGGTTGAGTGTCGTAGTCATGAATAGCGAGAATGTCTGTATCTGTACTTTCCCAACCATCATTACCAATTACCGGACGAGAAGGATCAAGGGTTTTGGTCAAATAATACATTGCCAAAACGTAGTTTCTATGGGCAGCCGTTTCAACTAAATTCGGGACTCCCCAGGATTCATTAAAGGGAACCCAGGCGACAATACACGGATGATTAATATCACGGTTGATTACCTCAGTCCACTCATGGGTCATACGTTCTACAGCTTTATGGGTAAAGCGATAGGCGCTGGGCATCTCTTCCCATACTAGCAAGCCTAAGACATCTGCCCAATATAAAAATCGGGGATCTTCGATTTTTTGGTGTTTGCGAACTCCGTTGAAACCCATTGCTTTGGCTAGTTCCACATCGCGCCGCAAAGCATCATTATCTGGTGCAGTCATGAGGGAATCAGGCCAATAACCTTGGTCGAGAACCAAGCGTAAATAATAAGGACGACCATTGAGCATAAAGCGATCGCGCTGGATACTAACCGTCCGTAATGCAGTATAGGATTTGACTGCATCTAGCACTTGGTTGTTATATACCAACTGAATTTCTGCATCAATCAAAGTTGGTCTTTCTGGACTCCAGAGTAATTCATTCCGGTAGTCATCAATACCAGGGTCAGCTAAAGCAATACGGCGGCTAACTTCTCCGTCGAACACTTCGTAGGTATCGTTAGCTAACACCTTACCGCCAACGCTCAATTTCACCTTCATTTGAATGCCGGAAACAGGTACATCACCTGCCAGCGCCACACAACAGCCAATTTCCCAGCGTTCAAAGTTAGGACTCCAGCGGATGTGATCTACATAAGTTGTCCCTACACGCTCAACCCAGACAGTTTGCCAAATACCAGTAGTGCGTGGATACCAAATGCTGTGGGGTTCTAACTGCCAATCTTGCTTACCACGAGGTTTCGCCAGTTCGTGTGGATCATCTTGCGCCCATACTGTTACCTTAGTTATACCAGTGTCATTCAAGACAGAGGTAATATCAATAGTAAATGGGGTATGTCCGCCTTCATGTTCAGCCATATATTGGTCGTTTACCCAAACCCGCGCCCGATAATCTACAGCGCCAAAATGCAGCAGTAATCTTCCTTCTCCAGGAGGGGTGTCAAATTCGCGCTCATACCAGCAATTGGCATGAAAACCTGTATCACCAATCCCACTTTTGGTAGATTCAGGAGCGAAGGGAACTTCTATATGATGAGTCCATTGGCTAAGGTCGT
Source organism: Nostocales cyanobacterium (assembly GCA_004293145.1). Taxonomy (GTDB): domain Bacteria; phylum Cyanobacteriota; class Cyanobacteriia; order Cyanobacteriales; family Nostocaceae; genus RDYJ01. The sequence continues at coordinate 24,325 of RDYJ01000025.1, forward strand.
CGGGTTGGGAGCAATTACCTTCATCGTCAAAAGCAAATTTCCATTGTCCGTCCAAACTTTGCCAGTTTGAGCGCCGCAGATGGGGACGTGGATATGCTGGATCTTTAAAACTAAAAATTTGCTTATTATCACTCTCAGAGGTGAATTTAACTTCAAAATTCTCGATAGCTAACGCTTTCATTTAAAAAATCTTCCCTAGCTACAACAGAACAATTTTTTTTCGTATTTTTGCTTGAAAACAACCTAGTTCAAGACTTGAGAAAGCAAACCGAAATAGCCTCCATCACCCTTGGTGCTGGCAGCATTTAAATATGATTGATGGACTCCTTGCTCGTGACATTATTACACAAATCAACAAAATATTTGTCTAGTCATCGCCAAAATATTACCTAAAATTTTAACTACTAATGATCACAAGTATTTTAAATTGTTTAAAAACTGAAGTAATAGTTATTGCCAACTAGCAATTTTGAGGAAAGTAACTAAAAATGATTTTAATTCTAGTGTTTAAGCTGAAAATATTAATTGGGTATTCATAAATTTAGTTGTGTAGGTCTTGTTAAGAATAGTGGAAGATACACCAGAATTAGGGAAGAAGTCAGGACGCTTGATGTGTGATAGTGCAGCGTAATGTATGGCTAACGCCAAGCTACACTATAGCCATGTTTTGATTTTCAAATTGCATTGCTCCTGCCGGAAGAAGCCTCCTGCTCCGTCTCTCCCGAACAGAATCGCTCTTCCTCAAATAAAAATTAATTCTCAAGATAGAAGGCTGTAATAAATAACAGTTTTAGCTTAGAAAGTAGATATTTCACTTACGATTATGTAAGGATAATTTTATGCCTACTGAATCAGAAGAAGGACGCGAACATCATCGCGGTCCTGAGAAAGGTGAAGCTTACGGAGTAGCAGCAGTAACTCAAGCACTTTCAGGAATAGACTTTCCTGCAAGTAAAGAAGAAATACTCCAACAAGCAAAAGGTCACGAAGAAATTCACTGGACAAAAGACAAGACTGTAGATTTAAGCTCATTGCTTGATCAAACAGGTCAAGATCGGTTTGAAAGTATGCCGGAGTTAGTCGAAGTTATTAGTCAAAGTACCAGAGAAGAAAAACCTGTATAGCTGTTGTGGCTTGCAAATATAAACACTTATGTTTGTAAGCCGCAACAATTACTCTAAAGATAGGCAATAGTTTACAACTCATGCAGGATTTAGATGCCTTCAGCACTGTTTAATATCGTTAATATCGGGGGATATAGCAATTTCCATTCAAGTGAGGTACAAGCAGTAATAATTAAACGCAGATGGACGCAGATAAACGCGGATAATTTTGTACTTCATTAAACATATAAAATCTTTTTCAGAATTAATATATGAGTTTATTGTTGCAGATAATAGCGGTCAAATATTAGATGAATTACCGCGAATATTTCAAATATTTGCTAATGGATTTGATCAAAAATATGCAGAGAAATTCCGTTCACCAGATTCCGTTCTTATTCAAGGTAAATTCTTAAACACCGCTATCACTAACTGGGCATACCAGCAACAATTTGTAAAAGAATTTTTGCCTGTTCTAGATTTGGTTAGTCAAATTAATCCCATTAATATTGTTAACTATTTTTATGCAGATAAAATTCAGGTGGGAGTAACACCAAAAGTAGAAGTATACAAAAAAGATAAGATGGTATTATATCACTATTCACCAGATAAAAATTCTTTAAATATTCCTATATTGATTGTTTACGCTTTAGTCAACCGTCCCTACATTATTGATTTACAAGAAGGACGTTCTTTTGTTGCTAATTTGCTCAAACTCGGTTCAGATGTTTACTTAATTGATTGGGGATATCCTGGTGAGGATGAACGTTGGCTAACTCTGGATAAATATATCAATGGTTATATCAATAATTGTGTAGATGTGATATGCAAAATTCATAATCTTCAACAGATTAATTTATTAGGAATTTGTCAAGGTGGAACATTCAGCCTTTGTTATAGTTCTCTGTATCCAGATAAAGTAAAAAACCTCATTACTATGATAACTCCAGTGGACTTTCATATTAATGATGGACTCCTGAATATTTGGAGTGGTTCTACTTTAGGTGATCAAGCTGTGGATGTAGACCTAATGGTTGATACCTTTGGGAATATTCTGGGTAATTTACTTAATTATATCTTTTTAATGTTGAAACCTTTTCAATTAGGAGTTAAAAAATATATTGACTTGTTAGAAATTATTGAATCTGAAGAAAAGCTGCTCAATTTCCTCAGAATGGAAAAATGGATTTTTGATACTCCTGATCAAGCTGGTGAGACTTTTCGACAGTTTATTAAGGATTTATATCAAGGAAATAAATTGATTAAAGGTGAAATGGAACTTGGTAATCAGCGAGTTGATTTAGCAAATATCAAAATACCGATTTTAAACATTTACGCTGAACAGGATCATTTAGTTCCCCCAACGTCATCTTTAGCACTTGAGAAATATATCGCTAGTGGTGATTATACAGTACATTCTTTTCCAGTTGGACATATTGGAATGTATGTAAGTAGTAAGGTGCAGAAAGACTTACCGTTAACTATTGGAAATTGGTTAAAAATGCGAATTTAAACATTTAAAATCACAAAAATCGTAGGTTGGGTTAAGGGACAGCGCAACCCAAATTATCTATAGAATAAATTCATTAGGGCGGGCAATATGCCCACCCACAATAGTTTTTTAAAATTTAGATAATATATCAAATATATCAATTTAATCAGGTTTTTGTGGTTTAAGTTTTGATGATGTTGGGTTTCCTTGCGTCAACCCAACCTACATTAATTGGTTTACGATTTCCGCATCATTTTAAAATAACTATCCCACAATTTTCTTTGCGTGTCGATGGAGAAACGATTTACCTGTTCTTGGAAATCTAAGGAGTTTTTTACCAAATCTTCTTGTAATTTTACACTTTGTTCTAAATTCTCTGGTGGATTTGATAAATTTAGATTCTGCATACTTGATAAAGTTGAAGTCCAATTATGAAAAACCATACTTTGGAATTCGCTTAATTGTCTGAAAAACTGTTCAAAGTTATTAAAAAAATCCATTGTGATTACTCCTAGTGGCTGATGTTGGTTTATTCAATCTCTATTTTTAAGGTACTAAATGTGTAAGATTGTATTTATTACTCAAGAGTGATTTGTTAAGAAATATTTTTTTATATTCTGAAGTTAAAGATAGTGGAATTTAGAGTTGAAAATATATTCTCCGAGCAGAACCAATGTCCAGATTTATGGGGATTTGTATTAGTTTGATGGAGCAGTATGCAAGAAGCTTATATTGTCTCAGCAGTACGTACACCACTGGGTAAATTTGGAGGTGTTTTAGCAAATTTGTCACCAGTAGACCTGGGGGCGATCGCAATAGAAAGACTCAGGTAGAGACTCCTTCTTTCTTCCTTTGCGTCTTTGCGTCTTTGCGTGAGATAAAAATATGACATTAGGATTAGAAGATCAAGTAATTTTAGTCACAGGCGGAAATCGGGGCATAGGATATGCGATCGTCAACTTGCTTTTAGAATTAGGAAGCAAAGTAGCCTACACCTACCGCAGCAACCACACACCCCAACTTGGCACACTCGCAATATCCGCAGATGTCACCGATAAAACCGCCATGACTGAAGTAGCAGAACAAGTAGAAAATGAACTCGGTGCAATTTATGGAATAGTCACAAATGCCGGCATCACCAAAGACAACTTTTTCCCCAAACTCACAAGTACAGACTGGGATGCTGTCATGGACACAAATGTAAAAGGAGTATGTAACACCCTAACGCCGATTATCCCCAAAATGTACGATCGCCGTTCCGGTTCAGTAGTTTGTATATCCTCAATATCCGGCGAACAGGGAAATCTTGGACAAACTAATTATGCAGCATCCAAAGCAGCAGTAATAGGTTTCACCAAATCCTTAGCCAAAGAAGCAGCCAAGTATGGAGTGCGGGTAAATGCAGTATCACCAGGATTTATTGAAACTGATATGCTCAACCCCATTTCTGAGAAAGTAAAACAACGAATTTTAGCAGAAATTCCCCTATCTCGCTTTGGCAAACCCGAAGAAGTCGCTTGGGCTGTAGCCTTTCTCCTGTCACCCTTAGCCAGTAGCTACATTACAGGAACAGTGCTGCGAGTAAACGGCGCACATCATACATAGAAGGGACTTGGAAGATGGGGAGAAATATTTACCTCTCTCTCTTCTTTATTTAATTATAAACTTGAAGTTTTGCCTGTTTCTGCTTGTGTCGCAATTGGCTTGACATCGCTATAACCCATCTCACCAGCAATAGTTCGTAAAACAGAAATTTGCTCTTGAAAATCTATTTCTTCAATTTTAGCCAGTAAACTATTAATTGCCTCAGTTGACTGATAATTATCTGGCATTCCTACCACTCTATCCCCCATAGCTTCTGCCCAAACATACCAAACAAACAACTGGTTATTTTCTTTTAATGCTCCATAAGCACGAGAATAGTTTGTATCTTTGCAGTTAACTATATCTCGCATAATTTCTAGTTGTTCCTCATCTGATAATTGCAAATAGTCTCCTACCAACATGGGAGCTAATTCTGGTTCTGCGGCACCAGGGGCTGCTGGAGTCACAGTATCACCCATTTTTTCATAAACAAAATATAGCCAAGCTAATTTGGCATCGGTATCTAAGCTATTAAACTCTTCTACTAAATTTTGAGTTGACTGGCTTTGAGCTTGAGAAACAGTTTTATTGTAACTCGTGGTCATAATTAATCCTCGGCAGAATTTAACAGTTAAGACTATAGAATTATCAGATTTTTATAATTATGATCTACCGCCAATAGAAGGATATTTATTAATTATCTCATTTAAAAATATCTCCCCTGCAAGAGAGATTAAGTAGGTGAACAGAAAAATTTAAAGGTATGTGAAGAAAAGTAAATATGCCTGAAACCCTCTTTCCCCCTGCTCCCTGCCCCCTGCTCTCCTGCCTTGCCATAACGATAAATTTTAACGCCTACCTACTTAATATCTCTCTAATGAAACAAGATGTTAGGAAAATATTTTGATAAAATTGCCCCAGAGTTGTTAATATTAATTAAGGTTTTAATTATGCCTGATCAAGTCCAACCTAATGCTAATGAAGCTCCCACCCATGATGCACAATTAGCTGCTGAACAAATAGCTAGTGGTGAAAAAAAAGCACCAAAGGTAGATTTTGAAGCTGATTATGCAGCCGCACAGCAATTCAGTGTCAGTGAAATTGATCGCACAGATGAAGGCAAAACTGCCGCTGAAACTGCTACTGCACCTAAGTTTGAAATCCCTGAACCAGAAGAGACAAAAACTGAAGCGCAGTCAACAGGTAATCCTGATGATTATATAGAGATGGCTAAGGAAATTGGTGCTTCTCGGACTGAGGCTGTCACTACTGTTAGTGATGATTTAGTCAAACAAGCTTTGCAAAAAGGTGAAGCCTTTCCTACTGATTAACATCTTGCCTATCTTCTTCAGCTTGCTCTAAAATTTCCCCAGGAAATAAACCGGGACGATGGGCATCAGCAGGAATGTCATGAGGTTGTAAACTGCCTTTAGGTAAATACACTAATTCTCTTAAAGGTGTCACCATTGGGTCATTTGTGACTTTATAAGGTAGTCTTCCCATTGCCACATTATCAAGGTTTAATTCGTGGCGGTCATAAGTAGAAAGTTCATATTCTTCGGTAAATGAAATGCAGTTTGTCGGGCAGAATTCCACACAGTTACCGCAGAAAATACAAACTCCAAAATCAATGCTGTAATGATTGAGTTTTTTCTTCTTGGTTTCTGGATCAAATTCCCAATCTACTACAGGTAAGTTAATCGGACAAACGCGAACACAAACTTCACAAGAAATACATTTATCAAATTCAAAGTGAATTCTGCCTCGAAAGCGTTCTGAGGGAATGAGTTTTTCATAAGGATATTGAACAGTTATGGGACGACGTTGCATATGGTCAAACGTCACTGATAGTCCTTGTCCAATATATTGACCCGCTTTTACACTGTTTTGAACGTAATCACCAATTTGTTGCAGAAATTTAAACATGAGTAAATGAATTTTTGCTAACTATTAATCTGCACCTTAATACCTGCTGTTAATTGTGACTTCTATCAATTGACAGAATAGATGGTTATCTGGGGTTGATTTTTTCAAGACAAGGATTTTTAAACTAAGTCGTTCTTCGGAAAGATGTGGTAATTGGCAAAGGTTTGGACTATAGCAGTATGTATTAATCATGTATTAATCAAAAGAAGAGACTATGACGACTCAGAAGCAAGGAAATAATCTCATAAATGATCAAAAACCACCTTCTCCTTTAGTACGCAATGGGTTTATCCTGATAATCTTGGTAATTTTATTTGTAGCTGCGATTTACTACAGAATTATTAACCCATAGGCATTTCAAGAAGATAGCAGATCAATAAAATATCAACAAAATTTAATAAAAACAAATTATGAATTATGAATTATGAATTATGAATTATTTACTCCTTTGGTGTGATGGAAGTATGAGTAGTTAATTTCTTAATTACTCCTATAAACAGGAAGTTTTTTGAAAGGATGTGATGACAATACATGGCAAAAAGATATCCAAAGTTTAGCCAGGATCTTGCCCAAGATCCAACGACGCGCCGCATCTGGTATGCGATGGCTCAAGGTAATGATTTTGAAATCCATGATGACATAACAGAAGAGAATCTTTACCAAAAGATTTTTGCCACTCATTTCGGTCATCTGGCAATCATTTTCCTCTGGGCTTCTAGTCTTTTGTTTCACGTTGCTTGGCAAGGGAATTTTGAACAGTGGATTAAAGATCCGGTGCATATTCGCCCTATTGCCCATGCGATTTGGGACCCTCATTTCGGTAAACCTGCCATAGAAGCTTTTAGTCAAGCTGGTGCAAACAATCCCGTTAACATTGCTTATTCTGGTGTTTACCATTGGTGGTACACCATTGGGATGCGAACCAACCAAGAATTGTATATTGGTTCTCTGGGGTTGTTGTTGTTAGCAGCACTGTTTTTGTTTGCAGGTTGGTTACATTTACAGCCTAAGTTCCGTCCTAGTTTGGCTTGGTTCAAGAGTGCTGAATCTCGACTCAACCACCACTTAGCAGGTTTGTTTGGTGTCAGTGCTTTGGCTTGGACTGGCCATTTGATTCACGTTGCTATTCCCGAATCTCGTGGGATTCATGTTGGTTGGGATAATTTTCTGACTACTTTACCTCATCCGGCTGGGTTAACTCCTTTCTGGACAGGTAACTGGGCTGTCTATGCCCAAAATCCAGATACACTCAATCATGTATTTGGTACTTCCCAAGGTGCAGGAACGGCAATTTTGACTTTTGTGGGTGGTTTCCATCCGCAAACAGAGTCGCTGTGGTTGACGGATATGGCGCATCACCATTTAGCGATCGCTGTTATTTTCATTATTGCCGGTCATATGTACCGCACTAACTTCGGTCTTGGTCATAGCATCAAAGAAATGCTCAATGCCAAAAATTTCTTTGGTATCCGCACCGAAGGTCAGTTTAACCTCCCTCACCAAGGACTATACGACACCTATAACAATTCTCTCCACTTCCAGTTGAGCATTCACTTAGCGGCCTTGGGAACTGCTGCTTCTCTGGTAGCACAGCATATGTATTCGCTGCCGCCTTATGCTTTTATGGCCAAGGACTACACGACCCAAGCGGCGCTATATACTCACCATCAATATATCGCTGGCTTCTTGATGATAGGTGCATTTGCCCATGCGGGGATTTTCTGGGTGCGGGACTATGACCCAGAACAGAATAAAGGTAATGTTCTGGAACGGGTACTAAACCACAAAGAAGCGATAATCTCTCACTTAAGTTGGGTGTCACTATTTTTGGGATTCCATACACTAGGGTTGTACGTTCACAATGATGTTGTGGTTGCCTTTGGTACGCCTGAAAAGCAAATTTTGATTGAGCCGGTGTTTGCTCAATTTATCCAATCTGCTCACGGTAAATTGCTGTACGGCATGGATACGTTGTTATCTAACCCAAACAGTATAGCCTACTCAGCTTGGCCAAACCACGCTAACGTCTGGCTTCCAGGTTGGTTAGATGCGATTAACTCGGGTACGAACTCGTTGTTTTTAACCATTGGTCCGGGAGATTTTTTGGTTCATCATGCGATCGCTCTCGGTTTGCACACCACTACATTAATTTGTGTTAAAGGTGCTTTAGATGCCCGTGGAACTAAGTTGTTTCCCGATAAGAAAGATTTTGGTTTCAACTTCCCCTGTGATGGTCCTGGTAGGGGTGGTAGTTGTCAAAGTTCTTCTTGGCAACAGACCTTTTTCCTGGCCTTTTTCTGGATGTTAAATCTGCTTGGTTGGGTAACATTCTACTGGCATTGGAAACATTTAGGTATTTGGCAAGGTAACGTTGCCCAATTCAACGAGAACTCAACATATTTAATGGGCTGGTTCCGTGATTATCTGTGGGCTAACTCAGCACAATTAATCAATGGTTATAACCCCTTCGGCACAAGTAATCTCTCGGTTTGGGCTTGGATGTTCCTGTTTGGACACCTAGTTTGGGCAACCGGTTTCATGTTCCTGATCAGCTGGCGTGGTTATTGGCAAGAGTTGATAGAAACTCTGGTTTGGGCGCACGAACGCACCCCCTTGGCAAACTTAGTTTACTGGAAGGATAAACCTGTGGCTATGTCTATCGTCCAAGGTTGGTTAGTGGGTTTAATTCACTTCACGGTTGGTTATGTCCTCACCTATGCCGCATTCCTGATCGCCTCAACCGCCGGTAAATTCGGATGAAATTTTCAAAGTTCCTCTGACCTTTTTGTAATAGACCTCCTTGAACCTAAAGGTATTAAGGAGGATTTTTTTGGGCAAAAATAAAGTATTTTTTTATTTTCTGCTTCCTGCCTACTTTGAGAATTTCTGAATTCATTATTCATAAAACTTGGGATATAGATATTTATAGATATTTATTTTCTTAGGTAGAGGTAGAAATAAAATACAAGATTTATGATCGAATTATAAACTTATAAGGAATTACTGAATCCAAATTAAAGGATGAGGATTCCCCATTTCTTATTACTGAATCTTCTTAAATCTGGAAAAAAAATAAATGCTGGAGGTGATTTGTTGATTTTTTTAGCAATTCACTAGTCCAATTTGTAATCAATTGTATTAAAAATTTATGGCAAGTGAAAAAACTCAACGAAAAAAAAACGGTGCTAGTCATGTTGCGTCTTCCAAGCTGAGTGAAACCATGCAATCAGCAGGTGCATCATCATTAAATAAACTTCGCCAACCAAAATCAGCTTTGACCGATACGGCTGATATTATTTGTTTATCTCATTTGCGTTGGCATTTTGTTTATCAAAGACCGCAACATCTGCTAAGTCGCTGTGCTAAGGGAAAGCGGGTATTTTTTATTGAAGAACCGATTTTCAACCAAGAAGATTTGCGGCGGTTGGAAATTAGCCAAGATACCAGCGGTGTTGTTGTTGTTGTTCCCCATCTACCAGCAGGTTTAAATGAGGAATCTGTTAACGCAAATTTGCAAATTCTGATTGATGGATTTTTGGCAGAGCATAACATTAGCAAGTATATTTGTTGGTACTACACACCAATGGCGATCGCATTTACCCGCCACTTGCAACCTCAAGCTGTAGTCTATGATTGCATGGATGAATTATCTGGTTTCCAGGGATCACCACCAACTTTAAAAAATTACGAAGCTGAACTATTTCGCCGTGCAGACTTAGTTTTTACAGGGGGACAAAGCCTGTACGAAAATAAAGTTAACCAGCATCCAAATGTCTATGCGTTTCCCAGCAGTGTAGATATAGCCCACTTTGGAGAAGCCAGAAACCTGAAAACAGAACCAGCAGACCAAGCGGATATTCCCCATCCCCGTCTCGGTTTCTTTGGTGTAATTGATGAACGGATGGATATTGAACTGCTGCAAGGTATAGCTGATGCACGTCCTGACTGGCATATAGTCATGGTTGGACCCGTTGTAAAAATTGATCCAGCAATGTTACCACAATCCGAGAATATCCATTATCTCGGTGCTAAAACCTATCAACAGCTACCTGAATATTTAGCAGGATGGGATTTAGCAATGTTGCCATTTGCCCGCAATGAAGCAACGCGCTTTATCAGTCCTACTAAAACTCCTGAGTATCTAGCTGCCGGTAAACCTGTGGTATCTACCAGTATTCGGGATGTGGTGCGTCCCTATGGGGAGTCAAAACTGGTACGCATTGCAGACACAGTTTCTGATTTCATCACCGCTGCTGAACAAGCAATGCAACAGGATACAAAAGCATCCGGGTGGTTGAGTCGAGTTGATGCCTTTTTAGAACAGATATCTTGGGATCGGACTTGGGCATCAATGATAAAATTGATAGACTCGGCGATTGCTACCCGTGATGCTGAGGAGAAAAATAATCTTGGTGCGATTACGAGAAAACAAGCACCCAATATTATTACTAGAGACTTTGTGTTTGATTACCTAATTGTTGGTGCTGGCTTTTCTGGTAGCGTCATCGCTGAACGTTTAGCAACTCAGTTAGGTAAAAAAGTGCTGGTTGTCGATAAGCGTAATCACATCGGGGGAAACGCCTACGATCATTACAATGAGCATGGTATCCTCGTTCACAAATACGGACCTCATATTTTTCACACCAACTCCCGCGAAATCTTTGAATACCTCTCCCGTTTTACTCAGTGGCGTTCTTACGAACATCGGGTTTTAGCTAGTGTAGATGGTCAATTAGTTCCCATACCTATCAATCTTGACACCATTAACAAACTCTATGGTATGGATCTCAATTCTTTTGAAGTCGAGGATTTTTTCAAAGCATTAGCTGAACCAAAAGAATATATTTACACCTCAGAAGATGTGGTAGTCAGCAAAATTGGACGAGTATTGTATGAAAAGTTCTTTCGCGGTTACACTCGCAAGCAATGGGGGCTGGATCCATCGGAACTAGATAAATCAGTAATTGCTCGGATTCCTACTCGCAACAACCGCGATAACCGTTATTTTACCGATACTTACCAAGCGATGCCCCTGCATGGGTTTACGCGGTTATTCGAGAATATGTTAAATCATCCCAATATCAAGGTAATGCTCAACACCGATTATCGGGAAATTGAAAAAGCCATACCTTGTCGGGAAATGGTTTATACAGGACCTGTGGACGCATTCTTTGATTATCGTTACGGTAAGTTACCCTATCGTTCTCTTGATTTCCAGCACGAAACCCATAACATCCCAGTCTTTCAACCTGTACCAGTAATCAACTATCCTAATGAACACTTATATACACGAGTGACAGAGTTTAAATATTTAACTGGTCAGGAACACGCTAAAACTAGCATTGTTTACGAATTTCCCCAAGCTGAGGGAGATCCCTATTACCCTGTACCCCGCCCAGAAAATCAAGAAATTTACAAGCAATACAAGGCTTTGGCTGATGCCACACCGGGAATCTATTTTGTAGGACGGCTGGCAACATATAAGTATTACAACATGGATCAATGTGTGGGGCAAGCTCTTTCTGTGTATAAACAAATCACCGTCAAGGCTTGAAAGCCAGTATGGTTGGGGTTTCCCCGCCCATTCAGGAGTTCAGAAGGCTCCCGCAGCGTGATAGTTGTACAAAACCATGACACAGAAAAGGATTCCCAATCCAAAATCCAACATCTAAAATCCAAAATGGTATGACTTCTATTTTCGACTCGAAACTCAAAACCCAGCTTCCTTTAGAAGTGTGGGCTGGTGTAGAGTGTACGGTGAATCGAGTGGGTGAGGAGTATTTTGATCAGATCGAACGCAATGGTCATGGAACGCGCTTAGAGGATTTGGGATTATTTGCACAATTAGGTATACAGGCAATTCGTTATCCTGTATTGTGGGAAAGAATCGCACCAAATGGGTTAGAAAATGCCGATTGGTCTTGGGCTGATGTGCGGTTGGGGAGATTACAAGAACTGGGTATTTGTCCGATTGTGGGATTGGTACATCATGGTAGTGGTCCACGTTATACCAGTTTAATAGATCCAGAATTTCCAGAGAAATTAGCAGAGTTTGCCCGTGCAGTAGCAGAACGCTATCCTTGGGTAAGGTATTACACACCTGTCAATGAACCTTTAACAACGGCTCGATTTAGTGGGTTGTATGGTCACTGGTATCCTCACGCACAGGATGATTTAACTTTTGGCCGGGCTTTGTTGGGGCAATGTCGAGGTGTGTGTTTGGCAATGCAAGCTATCCGAGAAATTAACCCTAATGCGGAACTCTTGCAAACAGAAGATTTAGGAAAGATTTACAGCACGCCAAAACTGGCTTATCAAGCAGAATTTGAAAATGAGCGTCGCTGGTTGACTTTTGATTTATTATGCGGTCGAATTTCCCCAAATCATCCTATCTGGGGTTATTTGCGGGAGTGCGGGATTAGTAAAAGTGAACTTGAGTTTTTTTTACAACATCCCTGTCCACCCGACATGATCGGCATTAATCATTATCTGACGAGCGATCGCTTTTTAGATGAACATTTAGAAAATTATCCCACTTGGACACATGGGGGTAATGGACGGGATGAATACGCAGATATAGAAGCAGTTCGAGTTTGTGCTGAGGGTGCAGCAGGTCCACGTAGCTTATTGAAAGAAACATGGGAACGCTATCAAATCCCCTTGGCTGTGACTGAAGTTCACCTCAACTGTACCCGTGAGGAACAACTGCGCTGGTTCTTTGAGGTATGGAATGCCACGCAGGAATTACGATCACAGGGTGTAGATGTCCGTGCTATTACAGCTTGGGCGCTTTTGGGTACTTATGATTGGAATAGTTTGCTAACTCGTTGGGTGGGTAACTACGAATCAGGTGTGTTTGATTTACGTTCTTCTCGTCCTCGACCAACAGCGATCGCTAAAATTATCCGTGATTTAGCCACAGGACGCAATCCCGATCACCCGTTACTTGATATCCCCGGTTGGTGGCATCGTCCAGAACGGTTATTATATCCAGCAGTCAGTTGTGGACTAAATGAGAGAGAGAGAAGCACAAAAGCATCTGAATCTATACTCTCCCCTGCTCCCCTGCCCCCCTGCCCCCCTGCTTCCCATCGTCCCCTCGCCATAATTGGCGCTAGAGGCACGCTAGGAAAAGCTTTTGCTCGGTTGTGTGAAGTCAGAGGAATACCATACCGTTTACTAACACGGCAAGAAATGGATATTGCTAATCCTGTTGTTGTTGATGCAGTGCTGACTGAGTTACAACCTTGGGCTGTAATCAATGCAGCGGGATATGTGCGAGTGGATGATGCAGAGCGCGAACCAGGAAATTGCTTGCGTGTAAATACAGTAGGTGCAGAAATATTAGCTACTGCTTGCGCTCAACATAATTTGCCGTTAGTGACATTTTCTTCAGATTTGGTGTTCAATGGGGCTGTCACTCAACCTTATGTAGAAACTGATGCCATTTCTCCTTTAAGTGTCTATGGATGTAGTAAAGCTTTGGCAGAAAAGCGGGTATTACAAGCTTGTCCCACATCCCTGATAATTCGCACCAGTGCCTTTTTTAGTCCTTGGGATGAGTCTAATTTTGTGACCATTGCCCTGCGTGAACTCAGTGCTGGAGAGGAGTTTTTAGCAGCGCAAGATACTATTATTTCCCCTACTTATGTACCGGATTTAGTTCATGCTAGTCTTGATTTATTAATAGATGGTGAAACTGGTTTGTGGCATTTAGCTAATAAATGTGAAATTTCTTGGGCAAATTTGGCAAAATTAGCAGCAAAACAAGCAGGTGTAAGTATTAAAAGGTTAATTGCTTTGCCTACACGACATCTCAATTTAGCTGCTCCTCGTCCCACTTATAGCGTTCTTGGTAGTAGTCGAGGTGAGTTAATGCCTGGTCTGGAAAGTGCGATTTCTCGGTATTGCGAGGAATGGCATTGAAGGAGGCTGGGAGCAGGGGGGAAGCGTTACCGCTCCCCTCGTTTCTCTTCGTTCAACGAGACTCTGTTCCTTGATTGGGAAGACCTGGCCTTGTCACAGTACCTCCAGCTGCTTCAGCTTCAGCACCAGGACGAGTCTCTGTACCTGATTCTTGACCAGTCATGCGATATCTTTCATCAAGAGGTGTATCACCCTCTTCCGTAGTTGGTACAGTCGTTTGGGTACCAGGATTATCTTCAGGGTTATATTTAACATCATCTTGGCGGTTGTCTGGAGGGGTTTTTGATGTTGTCATGGATTTGTACCTTTTGAACAGGTGATTCCATAACACTAGCTTTTAGTTTCTTGTCAGTTTTCTATCTTCTGATAGGACTTGTGAGCGTCAATAGTCTGTGGTTTCCAAGTCGGACCGGCACAACGGGGACCTTCTGGTGTCCAAACGAGCTTATCTAAACACATTTGCCGTGCATCCTTACCCCAAGCATGATAGGCTATATACTCGGTTTGACCATCTGGAGCAAAAACCATTGAGTTGTGGCCAGGTCCTTTAACATCACCGGCAAGCGATCGCAGCACCCGTGGTCCAGCTTCGTTACCCGCATCAGAATAGGGACCCATGACGCTATCCGCAACTCCATAATCGACACCGTAGTTTTCTGTTTCCCAGCACCCACCGCTATAAAAGCAATAGTAGCGTCCTTGGTGTTTGCGGACATAGGGACCTTCTAAAGTATGCCAATCAAAAACTTGACCGTACATCAAACGGTTAGGTAGAAACCGCTGCCAATCACAACGCGCACGCAAGACAACCTTCTCAACACCAGCCAGCTTTGTCATGTTTTGGAGTCTGTCTACAACCAGCGCCGTTCCAGCCCGCACACTCCCCTCTGTATCTAGAAAATCGCGGGCATAAAATAGATACCACTGTCCATCATCATCGCGGAATGGGTGCGGGTCAATGGCAAAAGGGCAGTTGTTCAGGTCTGTCAGTGGTTCACCAATATCCTCATACGGACCCATTGGAGTATCACTTTGGGCAACGCGCAATTGATGGTTCTTATCTTCATGTCCTACAGAGTAGTAGAGGTAAAACTTGCCATCACAGTAAGCCACTTCAGGAGCCCAGAAATTATTTCCTAGAGCGGGGTCTGGTCGCGGTAGTGCATTACCAACATCATCCCAATTCACGAAATCAAAGGAGCGTAACAGAGGAAAAACTCGCAGTTTATTGGGGTCAAAATTTGGAGTGTCGGCTATTTCGTCTATTGTTCCTGCTGCCTCTGCTGCCCCAGTTCCAATTGCATAGTAAACGCCCTGGTACTGCCAGACAAAAGGGTCGGCTAAATAGCCTTTGTAAACTGGATTTGTATAGGTTAGCATCTTGATAAAACCCACAATTTAATCTTGATGAAATTAGTTAATTAAGAGCAGTAAAAATTGTTTGTCATTAATCATTTTCTCTTTTTTATAGATAGGACTAATGACAAACTACGGCTTGACTAAAAAAAGCGAAAATCTGAAGATTCTTCAGGCAGGTTATTTTTAAAACACCTTTTTTCTGCGCTATTTTTTAGGATTTTAATCTTAGTATTTGAAGTTTATGTAAGTTTCAACTTTCTCTGTTGGTAGCTGTTCTACAACCTCACACCGCAACATTTTCTGCAACTCTGTGGGTAGGCTTTCGTAGTAGTCTTGTGGTAGTGTCAAATCTACCTTTGGTGTATGCAACCAGTGCATAACATAACCCATGACTACCATAGGTCTTGGTTGGTTGGTTCGATTTGGTGAACCTCGGTGTAGTCCTAAAGGTGAGCGAATCATTACATCTCCAGGCTGCATATAGAAAGATTCCATAGAAATTTCGCCTGTGGCTATCTTTCTTAGTCCCTCCTCACGGGGTAAAACATGAGTACCACGCGCCATTTGAAATGGTCCATTCTCTGATGTTACTTCTACAAGTGGAAAGTTAACTGCTAGGGCGTAGAGTGGTGTTACTATCTCGTCACAAAAAAGTGGGCGAAAATCTCTATGGGTTTCCTGATAATCTGAACCCTGAAACGGTACATCAGCACCTAATTGAACCATCACGTATTCTTGGAAAAATACGCGCTTGAGGATACCCATAATTACTGGGTTGGCGAAGACATTTGTATTAGCAAATGGAGTACACCAAGGTAATGTGAGATAATAACGAGAAATTTCTCGAGGCGCTAACCCACCT